>DATLLM010000243.1:0-6846 GCA_035537855.1 Chloroflexota bacterium
GGTGGGGCGCCACCAGCGGGGAGCGCACGGCCAGCAGCTCGCGGACGCGGGCCAGGGCGGCGTCCGCCTTCTGGAGGTCCTGGAGCTGGGTGCGCAGGGTCTCGATCGGCGCGGCCAGCATGGCGGCGTAGGCGACGACGGCGTAGACGGTGCCGAGGGAGATGGCCCCGGCGCCGTAGAGGGCGCCGCCCAGACCGTAGGCGAGGGCGTCTGCGCCGGCGAAGGCGACGATGGCGGCCATCATGACCGCCTGCTCCCAGAACGCCGCCCGGCGGCGCACCGGCCACCAGCGGCGCAGGCGGCCGAAGAAGCGGTCCATGGCGTAGGCCTCCGCCCCGCTGGCGCGCAGGTCCTCGGTGGCGCCGAGCGCCTCGCCGAGGAAGCCGTAGTGGGCGGCGCTCTGCTCGCGGTCCAGCCGCCAGGCGGGGGTGCCGGCGCGGCGCACCCACCCCAGGAGACCGGTGGCGGCGACGGCGAAGAGGGCGAACGCCAGCCCCAGGCGGGGGTCGATCAGGGACACGGCGCCGACGATGCCCAGCAGGAGGAGGGCGCTGCCGGCGAGCTGCACGCTGAACGCGGAGAAGAACCCGGCCAGGGCGCCGGCGTCCCCGTCCACCCGCTCGATCAGCTCCCCCGGCGTGCGCGCCTTGTGGAAGCCGAGGTCGAGGCGCAGGAGGTGGGCCACCAGGTCGGCCCGCAGGGCGTTGGTCGCCGACCAGGCGACGCCCTCGCCGGCGAAGCCGGCCAGGACGCGCGCGCCCTGCTGAAGCAGGGAGAGGACGAGGAACAGCAGGGCCGCCCGGTGCAGGGCGGCGGCGCCGGCGCCGCCCTGCACGGCGTCCAGGAAGCCGCGCACCACCTGCGGGCCGAGCAACTGCAGGGCGGTGCCGAGCAGGAGCAGGACGGCCATCGCCAGCACCCCCCGCCAGCGGGGGGCGAGGTAGACGGCGAGGAGGGCGCGGGTGGAGCCGGGAGTCGAATCGGGCATCCCCTCCAGCCTGCCAGGCGAACCCTGACAACGAGTGTCAGGGTTTCGTGGTAGGGTTGCGGCGCGATGCGGGCGGACCGGCTGCTGGCGACCGTCTTGCTGCTCCAGGCCCGGGGGCGCCTGACGGCGCCCGAGCTGGCCGAGCGCCTCGAGGTCTCGGTGCGCACCGTCTACCGCGACCTGGACGCCCTCAGCGCCGCCGGGGTGCCGGTCTACGCCACCGCCGGGCGCAACGGCGGGGTGACCCTGCCGGACGGCTACCGGCTCGACCTGACCGCCCTGCGCCCGGCCGAGGCGCGGGCCCTGTTCCTGGGCGGAGCACCCGGCCCGCTGTCCGAGCTGGGCGTGGGCGACGTGCTGGACGGGGCCCTGCGCAAGCTCTCGGCCGCCCTGCCGGCGGCGACGCGGGACGAGGCGGAGCGGGCCCGCCAGCGCCTGCTGGTGGACAGCACGGACTTCTGGCCGGCGCCGGCCGCGCCGCCGCCCCACCTGCGCACGGTGGAGGGGGCGGTGTGGGGCGACCGGCGCCTGCGGATCGGCTACGCCCGCTACGGCCGGGAGCCGTCCGAGCGGGTGGTCGATCCCTACGCCCTGGTGGCCAAGCGGGGCATCTGGTACCTGGTCGGGGCGATCGCGCCGGCCGCCCGGAGCGGGGCGGCGCCGCGCGAGCCGGTGGTCTTCCGCGTCTCGCGTATCGTGGCGGCGGCGGTGCTGGACGAGCCGGGGCAGCGCCCGGAGGGCTTCGATCTGGCCGGCTTCTGGACGGCGTGGTGCGCCGCCTTCCTGGCCAGCGTGCCGCGCTACCCCACCACCCTGCGCGCCACCCCGGCGGCGGCCGGCCGGCTGGGACGGCAGTTCTCCCGGGGCGCCCCGCCGCCGCCGCTCGGGGAGCCGGACGGGGAGGGCCGGGTGCTCCTGGAGATCGACCTGGAGACGCTCGAGGTGGCCTGCGGCAGCGTACTGGGCATGGGCCCCGAGGTGGAGGTGCTCGCCCCGCCCGAGCTGCGCGCCGCGGTGATCGCCCGGCTGGCGGCGGCGGCCGCGCGCTACGCCGCGGCGGCGCCCGGGGACGGCGGCGCCGCCCGCCCGGCGCCGCTACCATAGGCGATCCCGGGCCCGCCCCGGAGACCGGCCACCCGCCCGGCGCCGCGTCCGGCGATCTGGCCTGCAAGGACCGGCTGATGAACGTCCTGTGGATTCTCGTCGACTGCCTGCGTCCCGACCGGCTGGGGTGCTACGGCTACGCCCGAGCGACCTCGCCGCACGTCGACCGGCTGGCCGCGCAGAGCGCCCGCTTCACCCAGTGCATCAGCCCGCACATCCCCACCCATCCGGCGCACACCACGCTGTTCAGCGGGCGGGACGTCTTCGCCCATCAGATCGTCTCCCAGGGGGCGCCGCAGGAGCTCGACCCGGCGGTGCGCCTGCTGCCGGCGCTGCTGCGCGAGCGGGGCTACTTCACCGGCGCGGTGGACAACATCGGGCGCTGGATCGAGCCGGCTTTCGAGCGCTACGTGCCCTACCCGCGCTGGGACCACGACGGCTCGCACCCCTGGCGCAACGGCGAGGAGGTCACCACCCGGGCGGTCTCCCTGCTGAACGAGGCGAGCGCGGACGGGCGGCCCTTCTTCCTCTTCTTCCACTACTGGGACCCGCACACGCCGTACCTGCCGCCGGCCCCCTTCCACCGCCAGTACTTCGAGGGCGACGCCCGCGATCCGGCGAAGCGCAGCATGGACGCGGTCTGGCGCTCGCCCTGGTTCGCCAACTACTTCCAGGAGTGGATGGCGGGGGTGACGGACATCGACTACGTCACCGCCCAGTACGACGCCAGCGTCGCCTACGGGGACGCCTGCCTGGCCCACCTCTTCCAGCGCCTGACCGAGCTGGGGCGCTGGGAGGACACCCTGGTGGTGCTCTGCGCCGACCACGGGGAGGAGCTGGACGAGCACGGCTGCTGGTTCGACCACCACGGGCTGTACGAGACGAACGTGCGCGTCCCCCTGCTGCTGCGCTTCCCGGGCGGGCGGGGGGCCGGACGGACCGTACCCGACCTGGTCAGCGCCCTGGACGTGGCCCCCACGCTGCTCGCGGCCACGGGGCACGGCGGGGTGGCGGCGGCGCTCGGCATGCCCGGCCGCGACCTGACCCCGCTGCTGACCGGGGGGACGGTGGCGGCGCTGGACGCCGTCTACCTGACCGAGTGCACGTGGATGCGCAAGCGCGCCTGGCGGACGCCGCGGTGGAAGCTGATCCGGGCGCTCGAGCCGGACATCTACGGCTTCCCGCCGGTCGAGCTCTACGACCTGCTGGCCGACCCGCAGGAGCGCACCAACCTGGCGACGGCGCGGCCGGAGGTGGCGCAGGAGCTGGGCGCGGCGATGGACGCCTGGATCGAGCGGCGCCTGGGGGAGACGGGGCTGCCCGATCCGAGCGTCGCCCAGGCCGGCGCGCTGCGCACCTGGCAGACCCGGTTCATCGCCGGGCGCAGAGGCCAGGCGCCGGGGGCCGCGGCGCCGGGGGCCGCGGCGCCGCGCTAGTCGCGCAGGGGGAAGACGGCCAGGGCGGTGCCGCCGAAGACGGCCTCGCGGGCGGCGGCGGGGAGCGCCTCCAGCCGGGCCATGGGCAGGCGCAGGGCGTTGCCGTAGCCCTCCCGACCGGCGACGGGGGGGAAGTCGCTGCCCCACATCAAGCGGTCGGGGCCGAACACCTCGACGAAGCGCTCGAGCAGGGGCGGCACCGGCTCGACGAACGGGAAGGGCTCCCGCACCGGCATCGCCCGCTCGCAGAACTCGCCCAGCCCGGGCAGCTTGACGTACAGGTTGGGGTAACGGGCCAGGTCGAGCACGGCCCGGTGGTGGGCCGGGTCCGACGTCGGCTCCGGGGAGCCGATCCCCGCCAGGTGCTCGAGGACGATGCGCAGGCCGGGCAGGGCCTCCACCAGGGCGGCGAACGCGGGGGCGGCGAACTCGGCCGCCGTGCCCAGGCAGCTGACGGCGACGCCCAGGCCGGCGGCGGCGCGCCAGATGGCCAGCGGATCGTCCCCCGGCGAGCGGCTGAACGGGCGCAGGCGCAGCCCGCTGGCCCCCTCCTCGACCAGCCGCCGCAGCGTCGCGGGGGCGTCCGGCCGCTCCCAGTCGACGTAGACCACGGTGGCGAAGCGTCCCGGGAAGCGGCGCCGGCACGCTTCCTGATAGGCGTTGTCGTGCTGGCCCCGGATCTGGATCAGGACGGCGTGCTGCACGCCGCTGGCGTCCATCTCCCGGACGAGGCTCTCCACCGGCTGGAACCAGGCCAGGGAGGCGTGGCAGTGGCTATCGACGATCGGCATCGGCGGTACCTCTGGGCGGATGCTAGCCGCTGGCGGCCGTGGCCGACCACGCCGCTGGCGGCCGGAGGCTACCCTAACGGACAAAGGAGCACCCGATGCCGACAGGTCAACCGATCCGGTTCGCCGTTGCGCTCGCCAACCAGCACATCGGCTGGGAGGAGTACCTGACCGCGGTGCGAGCCGCGGACGAGATGGCGTACGAGTCCTTCTGGACGTTCGACCACCTCTACCCCATCGGGGGTGATCTCGACGACAGCTGCTTCGAGAGCTACACCACGATGGCGGCCTTCGCCCAGGCGACGAAGCGAATCCGCATCGGGGCCCTGGTGACCGGCGCGGCCTACCGCAACGCGGCCCTGCAGATCAAGATGGCCACGCAGATCGACGTCATCTCCGGCGGGCGGCTGGACTTCGGCATCGGCGCCGGCTGGGCGGAGCGCGAGTTCCGCAGCTTCGACCTGCCCTTCGCCTCGCCGAAGGAGCGGGTGGGGAAGCTGCGGGAGACGGTCGAGCTGGCCAAGCTGGTCTGGAGCGGCGACCCGCGGCGCAAGGTCAGCTACGAGGGGAAGTACGTCACCGCGGTCGACCTGTTCCTGAACCCCCAGCCGGTACAGCGCCCGCGCCCGCCGATCCTCATCGGGGGCGGCGGCGAGCAGCTCACCCTGCGCGTGGTGGCCCGCCACGCGGACATCTGGCACGGCTTCGGGGACACGGAGACGCTGCGCCGCAAGGGCGAGCTGATCGACGGCTACGCCCGGGGCTACGGGCGCGATCCGGCCGAGATCGCCCGCTCCACCACCGTGGCCATCTGGGCCGGCGAGCCGCCGGCGGCGGTGGTGGAGCGGCTGGGAGAGCGCGGCGGGCGGGCCCTGATCTCCGGCTCGCCGGAGGCGATCGAGACCCGACTGCGGGAGTACGTCGCCGCCGGCATCACCTACTTCATCGTCGGCTCAGCCGGCGGCCTCGACCTGGACAACTGGCGCCGGGTGTCCGAGCAGGTGCTGCCGCGCTTCCAGGGCTGAGCCCTCCCCGGCGGGCGCCGGTTAACGGCCAGGTAACGCGAATCTGTCAAGCTCTCCGACGGGCGACGGCCAGGAGGCCGGCGCCCGCAAGGAGGAGAGTCGCGTGACCGAGAGCGAAGCGGCACCGCTGGCGGTGCCTGAAGGACGCCGGGCGTCGCGCCGGCGGACGGGGGCCGTCCTGGCGGCGGCGGCCCTGGCCCCGGCGGGGGTGCTCGCCGCCGCCTGCGGGCAGGCCCCGGGCGGAGAGGGCGCCGCCGGCGGCGCCGGCAACCGCACGGCGGCCCCGGTTGAGCTGGCCGCCTGGACGTGGGTGTCCGGGGCGGACAAGCAGCAGCAATTGCAGGTGCTGAGCGACGGCGTCTCCCGGGACGCGCCCAACGTGAGCGTGAAGTGGGCCTTCCAGGGCCCGGGCGACGGCGCCTCGGCGCTGGAGAAGCTGCTGATCGCGATGGCCGGAGGGACGCCGCCTGAGGTCTCCATGATGCAGGAGGCCTGGATTCCCCAGATCGGCACCGAGTCCACCCTGCTGGTGCTCGACCCGTACCTCAAGCAGTCCAAGCAGGACCTGAGCGACTACATCCCGGCGGCGCGCGCCTACATGCAGTTCGGGGACGGCAAGACCCGCTACCTCCCCTGGTACTTCTCGCCGGTGGCCCTGTTCTACAACACCACCCACTTCGCCGAGGCGGGGATCGGCGCGCCGCCGCGCAGCTGGGAGGAGCTGGTGGCCGTGGCGCGCAAGCTGGTGCGGGCGGACGGCGACCGGGTGGTGCGCTCCGGCGCCGACCTCGGCGCCAACGACTGGCACTGGCTGCCCCTGCTGTGGGGCGCCGGGGGCGAGTTCGCCAAGGACGGCAAGATCGTCCAGAACAGCCCGGAGGGCGTTGAGACGCTCCAGTACCTGGCCGACCTGGTCACCCGGCACCGGGTGATGGGGCGTCCCGCGCCGGCCGGCGGCTTCGACGGCGGCAACGTCGGGGTCTCCATCTTCGGGTCGTGGAACGTCAAGGCCAAGCGCCAGCAGCCGGGCCTGGAGTTCGCCACCGCCCTCATCCCCAGCCGCGGCGGCGGCCCGGCGCCCCACCCGGTGCGGATGGAGGGCACTATGGCCTTCTCCCACAAGGAGAAGGACGACGCCACCTGGACCTTCCTGAGCTACCTCAGCCGGCCGGAGGTGGCCGTGGAGTACGCCGTCGGCCACGGCTACCAGATCCCGGCGCGCACCTCAGCGCGGAAGGGGAAGGCCTTCTCCGAGCAGATCGCGGCCGAGCCGGCGCTGAAGGCGCCGGTCGAGGGGCTGGAATCCCCGGGCGCCCGGCCGATGCCCCTGGTGCGGGGCTGGGTGCAGATCAAGGGGCTGGTGGCCAAGATGCTGGGCGAGGCCCAGGACGGGCAGCGCAGCGCCCGGACGATCCTGGACGACTACACCCGGCAGTTCCAGGTGCTGGCCGGCCAGTAGCCGGTAGCCGGTAGCCGGTAGCGGGTGGGGCCGGACGCCTTCCTGT
>DATLLM010000244.1:0-3186 GCA_035537855.1 Chloroflexota bacterium
CCCCCGGGCCGTCCGGTGTGATCCCCCGCGGCAGGTACTCGTCCGCGCTGAACTTGACCAGCACCGGAAAGTCGGCGCCGGGCTCGCCGCCCTGGAGCTGGCCCGCGTGGCGGCGACGCGCGGCCACCGGGTGACCCTGGCAACGGCCGGTCTGCCCCTGGGGGGGCTGATGGGTCTGCGCGCCGGCGTTCCGGGCAACGCCGAGTTCGGGCGGGCCTTCCTCGCCCTCGGCGACCGGCTGGTTGAGCTGGGGGCGAGCATCGCCGACGAGCCGGTGGGGACAGACGCCGCCCCCGGCGCCGCCGCCGGAGCCGGAGCCGGAGCCGGCGCGACGCCGTACGAGGACGCCGACGCGGACGTGGTCGTCGACGCCCGCGCCGGCGCGGAGATCCGCCCGGAGTGGGCGAGCGGGCGGGGCGTGTTCCTGGCCGGGGACATCCTGGGGCGGGAGCTGCACCAGATGTACGGCATCGGACGCCGGGTGGCCGTGGTCGGACCGGGCGCCCTGGCGGCCGAGGTGGCCCTCTTCCTCGCCGGCTGGGGGCGGCGCCCGACGGTGGTGGTCTCCGGCCCGGAAGACAACCCGTTCCCCGACGTGCACCCCATGCACGCCGCCCGTCTGGGTGAGCGCCTCGAAGGCTACAAGGTGCCCCTGGTCACGGGCGCGAGCCCGGTCGCCTGGCGCTTCGACCCCGGGCGGAAGAGCGAGCTGGTGGTGCGCCGTGGCGGCGGAGAGACCACCCTCGGGCCGTTCCAGACGGTCGTCTCCACCGCCGGCTGGGGGGACGCCACGGCCGGAATCGACTGGCCTCAGGCGGCGACCGTCCCCGCGCTGCCCCGGAGCGTGCCGGACGGGACGACGCTCGTGCTGCGCGACACGCCCTACCCCGAGCCGCTGCGCGATCTGGTGCAGGCCGCCCACCACCTCGGGCGCGTGCTCTGAGCCCGCCCCCGGCGGACCCGTGTCCCAGCGGTCCGGGGCTCCGCATGCGGGGTGCGCGCCGCCGTCCGAGCCGTTGGCGTGCCCGCCCCCGGCGGGAGCGCGGCTCAGTCGGGGAGGGGGGGCTCGTCCGCAGGGCGCAGGCGTCCGGTGTGGACGCGTCGCCCTTCCAGGCGCACCTGCCCGGCGGCGATCCAGCGCAGGGCTTCGAGCAGGATGCGGTGCTCCTCGGGCAGCAGGCGAGCGACCAGCGTATCCACCGTGTCGTCGTCGTAGATGGGCACGACGCCCTGGTTGATGATCGGGCCGGTGTCGATGCCGCCGTCGTTGAGCACGAACTGTACGGTGCAGCCGGCGAGCTTACAGCCGTACTCCAGGGCGGCGCGCTGCGGTTGGGGCGCCACGGCGTACTCGCCGCCGAACGCCGGCAGCAGGGAGGGGTGCACGTTGACGATGCGGCCGGGGAAGGCCTCCAGGAACTCGGGGGCCAGGACGCGGTCGTACCCGGCGAGGACGACGAGGTCGACGCACCGCTCGCGCAGGTGCTCGGCCATGGCCAGGTCGCGCTCGCGCACCGAGGGGTAGCGCTGCTGCGGCAGGGCGACGGCGGGGATGCCGGCGGCGCGCGCGCGGCGCAGGGCGCGGGCGCTCGGGCGGTTGGCCAGGACGAGCACCACCTGCGCCGGAAAGTCGGCGGCGTCGATCAGGGCCTGCAGGGTGCTGCCCCGGCCGGAGGCGAGGACGCCGAGGCGAAGTGGCACCGCTCCTGTACTCTCCCGCCGTCCTCGCCGCTGGCCGGTTCCGGGCTGGCTAGAGATCGGCGACGGCGGCCTTGAAGTCCGGGTTCGCCTTCCGCGCCTGGAGGCGGAGCAGACCCAGGTTGGCGGCGGCGTCGGTCACCACCACCAGGAGGGCTGTGCCCAGGGGCTCGATGACGACGACGCCCTTCTCGTACTCGTAGATGGCCTGCCGCAGGTCGCCCCGGTTGGACTGCTGCCCGATGTCCTGGGCGGCCAGGAGCCCGCTGGCGGCGATCGCGCCCAGCACCTCCACTTCCGACTCGTCCACGCCCGGCGCCGTCACGCTCTGCAAGGGCAGACCGTCCGCCCCCACCAGGCTCGCGGCGGCGACGCCCTTGACGCGCGTGAAGCTGCTGAGCAACTCGTTCAGATCGGCCATCGGCAGCGCTCCTCCGAAGTCCCGGATACGTCCGCGGACGCGTCCGCCGGCAGAGTCCCCGGCGGGCCAGCGGTCGCGTCGGCACGCCGGCTCACGGGTGCGTCCGCGAACTGGGTCAACGTGCGACGTTATAGAACGCGCCGCGCCCGGCGTACGTTGCGAGGGCGCCGAGCTCCTCCTCGATCCGCAGCAGCTGGTTGAACTTGGCCACCCGGTCCGTGCGGGTCGGGGCGCCGGTCTTGATCTGCCCGCTGCCGGTGCCGACGACGAGGTCGGCGATGGTGGTGTCTTCGGTCTCGCCCGAGCGGTGGGAGATGACCGCGGTGAAGCCGGCCCGCTTGGCCATCTCCACCGCGTCCAGGGTCTCGCTGAGGGTGCCGATCTGATTCAGCTTGACCAGGATGGAGTTGCAGGCTCGCTCCCGGATGGCGCGGGCCAGGCGCTCGGTGTTCGTCACCAGCAGGTCGTCCCCGACGAGCTGCACGCGGTCGCCGAGGCGGGCGCGCAGGGCCTGCCAACCGGCCCAGTCGTCCTCGGCCAGGCCGTCCTCGATGGAGACGATGGGGTAGCGGTCGCACCACCCGACCCAGAAGTCCACCAGGGCCTCCGAGGTGAGGCTCCGCCCTTCCTTGGCCAGGCGGTAGCTGCCGTCCGCGTAGAGCTCGGTCGTCGCCGGGTCGAGGGCGATGGCGATCTGCTCTCCCGGGCGGTAGCCGGCCTTCTCGATCGCCCGCAGGATGTACTCGATCGCCGCCTCGTTGGTCTTCAGCGACGGGGCGAACCCGCCCTCATCGCCGACGTTGACGGAATAGCCGCCGTCGTGCAGCAGGTCGCGCAGGGCGCCGTAGACCTCGACCGCCCAGCGGATGCCCTCGTGGAAGCTCTCCGCCCCCACCGGCATGACCATGAACTCCTGGAAGTCCGTGCTGTCGACGGCGTGCTTGCCCCCGTTGAGGATGTTGCACATGGGCACCGGCATGGTGCCGACCGCGGGGCCGCCGAGGTAGCGGTAGAGGGGTAGCTCGGTGGCCAGGGCGGCGGCCTTGGCCACCGCGAGCGAGACGCCG
>DATLLM010000245.1:0-8486 GCA_035537855.1 Chloroflexota bacterium
ACCCTACCCGATTCCCCCCTGGCACCGCTCGATGGTACCCACCACCCGGCCAGACGTCAAAATGTCCAGGACGTCTAGATGATTGGGCGCCCCGCCGGGCCCGCCGGACCCGCTGGCCGGGGGTGGGTTAGACTCCCGGCCGCCGGGCCGCGCCCGGGTGTGAGCGACGGGCTGGACCGGGCCGGGCCGGGCCGGTCAGGAAAGGGACGATGCGCGAGATCGCGGTCTTCAGCGGCGGCGCCCACCGGGAGCTGGCGGTCGCGATCTGCGCGCACCTGGGCCTCCCGCTCCAGCCGGCGCTGATCGAGCGCTTCAGCAACGACTGTCTCGAGGTGCAGCTGCAGGCGAACTGCCGCGAGCGGGACGTCTTCATCGTGCAGCCCCTGTGCCCGCCGGTGCAGGAGCACCTGATGGAGCTGCTGCTGATGCTGGACGCGGCCCGCGGGGCCTCGGCCGCCCGGCGCACGGCGGTGATCCCCCACTTCGCCTACGCCCGCTCGGACAAGAAGGACCGCCCCCGCATCTCTATCGGCGGGCGCCTGGTGGCCGACCTGCTGGTGACGGCCGGGGCCGGCCGGGTGCTGACCCTGGCCCTGCACGCCCCCCAGGTGGACGGCTTCTTCAGCGTGCCCGTCGACCACCTCAACGCCCTGGGGGTGCTGGCCGGGCACTTCCGCGGGCGCGACCTGGGCAACACCGTGGTCGTCTCCCCGGACCTGGGCAACGCCAAGCCGGCGGCGGCCTTCGCCCGCCGGCTGGGGCTCCCGGTGGCCGCGGGGCTCAAGCGCCGCCTGGCCGACGACCGGGTGGAGATCGAGACGGTGGTCGGGGACGTCGACGGGCGGGACGTGATCGTCCTGGACGACGAGATCGCCAACGGCGGCACCCTGATCGAGCTGCTGCAGCGGCTGCGGGAGCGGCGGGTGGGGCGGATCGCCGTGGCCTGCACCCACGGCCTGTTCACCGGGCCCGCCATCGCCCGCCTGCGGGCCCAGGAGGACGTCGCAGAGGTGGTCACCACCGACACCGTGCCCATCGCCCCGGAGCGGCGCCTCCCCCGGATGACGGTGCTGTCCGTCGCGCCGCTGCTGGCGGAGGCGATCCGGCGGATCCACGAGGGGGAGTCGGTCAGCGCCCTCTTCGCCGACGGGCCCTAGACCCGGCGCACGACGTGCAGCAGGTACTCCTTGCGGTTGAGGGGGTTGTGGTCCGTCCGGGGGCGGGTCGGGACCGGCCCGGAGACGGGCCGGTAGTGGTCGAAGGCGCACTCCAGCACGCCCTCGCCGCGGGTGAGCGCCGGCAGGCGCTGTTGCAGCTCGTGCGCCCGGGCCGCCGGCACCTCTCCCTCCAGCACGCAGGACGTCCCCTGCGCTTCCTGCGTCTGCGGCACGGCGCGCAGCCGGGCGAGCAGGGGCACGACCGCGCCGAGGGTGTCCGCCGGCAGCTCGAGGCGGAAGCGGTGCAGGGGCTCGTGCACGCGGGTGCCGGCCCGCCGCAGGGCCGCCATCAGCACCAGCGGCGTCAGCTTGCGGAAGTCCCCGGCCGTGCTCATCACGGATGAGTAGCCGGAGTGCGTCATGACCACCGCGCAGTCCGTGACCTGCCAGCCACAGAGGCCCTGACGCAGCGTCTGCTGCACGGTGTCCTCGACGGCGGTGAAGAAGGCCAGGGGCATCGTCCCGTGCACCTCGCCGGCCGGCCGGAAGGCGGCGCCGCTGCCGGCCGGCGCCGGCGCGATGCGCAGGCCGACCGTGGCCCGGAACGGGTTGGGCCGTTTCCCCATCAGCTCGACGGCGGCCCCGACGCCAACCGGCCGCTCGACGCAGATGGTGGTGGACTCCCGGAACTCCACGTCGACGCCGAAGTCGGCCGCCAGGGTGGCCTGGATGACCTCCTTCTGCACCTCGCCGTAGAGGGAGACGAACAGCTCGCGCCGGGTGTCGTCCTGCCGCAGGTTGATCAGGGGGTCCTGCTCGGCCAGCCGGGAGAGGGCGACGTGCAACGCGCCGCGGTCTTCGGGGCGGCGGGGGACGACGACCGTCTCCAGGGTCGGCGGGGCGAAGTGGTGGCCGGCCGCGGCCGGAGGCGGGCGCCCCAGCGGGTCGCCGATGCGGACGTCGCCCAGCCCCCAGAGCTTGCCGATCTGCCCGGCGGCGACCGCCTCGCAGGGGGCGGCCGTCCCGCCGTCGAAGCGCCGGATGGCGGTGACTTTCCGCTCCCCTGCCCCCCGCAGCGGCAGCCGGTCGCGGGTGCGCACGGTGCCCGAGAACAGGCGCACGTAGGCGACCGGCTCCCCGGCCGGGCCGCGCTCCACCTTGAAGACCGTGCCCGAGACGGGCCCGGCGGCGTCGGCGCCGGCCGGCGGCAGCAGCTCGACGAGGCCGGCCAGCAGGGCCGCGATCCCCGCCCCGGTGAGGGCCGAGCCGAAGAAGACCGGGTGCACCTGCGCCCGCCGGGTCTGGGCCGCGAGCGCGCCGCGCAGCCGCGCGTAGGGGACGACCGTCTGCGCGTCGACGTACGCCGCCAGGAGCGCCTCGTCGCCCTCGGCGAGCACCTCCGCCAGCCGGGCGGTGAAGGCGGCGTCGGCCGCGCCGTAGGGCACGAAGGCGGCGCCGCGGGTGCCGGCGCCGCGCACCGCGCCCATCGGGACGGCGGCCGGCGTCAGGTGCGTGGCGATCTCCCCCAGGACGCGCTCGGGCTGCGCCCCGGGGCGGTCGATCTTGTTCACGAAGAGGACGGTGGGCAGGCGCAGCCGCCGCAGCGTCCGCAGCAGCACGCGGGTCTGCGGCTGCACCCCCTCGACGGCGGCCACCACCAGCACGGCGCCGTCGAGGACGCCCAGCGCCCGCTCCACCTCGGCGATGAAGTCCGGGTGCCCCGGCGTGTCGATCAGGTTGACCGCGACCCCGTCGACCGCGAACGCGGCGACGGCGGCCTTGATGGTGATCCCGCGCTGCCGCTCCAGCGCCAGGGTGTCGGTCTGCGTGCTGCCCGCGTCGACGCTGCCGACCGCGTCGATGGCCCCGGCGGCGTACAGCAGCCGCTCGGTCAGGCTGGTCTTTCCGGCGTCAACATGCGCCAGGATCCCCAGGTTCAGCGTGCTCATGAAGCATCATGTCCTCGAGGTGGGTGACGAATACCTGCTGCATGGACATGAGTGCTCCGCGCATCGCCGTCTCCTTGATCGCCGGTCCGTGTGCGGGCCGCTCAGCGAGTCTACCGCGACGGCGGGGCGGTTGCCGGGCGGGCCCGCGGCGGGGCCGCGGCGGGGCCGCGGTCAGGCCGGTTCCAGGTAGGGCTCGAACGCGTCGATCGAGACCGTGGCGGCGGGATCGGCGTCCTCGCCCCACAGCTCCCGGCCGCTGAAGACGACGGTGTAGAGCCACTGCGGCTGCTCGCCGGCGCCGGTGGCGACGGCGTCCGGGAAGACGTGGCAGCCGCGCACCGCCTCGATCAGGCCCCGCCGCCCGCGGGCGTAGCGGGGCAGCCGGGTGTGCGTCGGCGGGTGGATGTTCTTCGCGCGCACGCGCTCGCCGGGCCCGAAGCGCGCCGCCGCCGGCGGCGGGCGCTCGACGCTCCCGCGCGCCAGCACGGCGCCGACGCCCCCGGCGGTCAGCGTGCGCGGCAGGGGCGGTCCCGCTCGCAGGGCGCGCCCGGCCGCCAGCTCGTCGGCGCCGACGAGCCCGTAGCGCAGCAGCAGCCGCTCGAGGCGCAGCGCCCACCGCTCGTAGTAGGAGCTGGCGAGATAGACGCGCGCCGGGAGCTCCTCGATCGCGGCGCGCGCGGTGTCGAGCGTCCAGGCGCCCGTAAAGCCCAGGGCCCGGTTCAGGGCCAGCACGCGGCCCTCCCACGGCGCGTGGAACACCGGCTCGTCCGGTTCCGGCTCGACCGGCCCGAAGCCGTGCAGGCCGCCGAGGTCGTGCACGCCGTTCATCGGGCGCCGTCCGGGGGTCGCCGCGCCAGGCCGGTGCCGATCATGCTGTCCCGGGTGACGAGCGCGGCGAGCGCCGCCTCGTCCCAGCCGGCGGTCCCCGCCGGGCGCAGCGGCAGCACCAGGTAGCGCACCTCGGCGGTCGAGTCCCAGACCCGCACCTCGCGCTCGGCGGGGAGCGCCAGGCCGAAGTCGGCCAGGACGCCACGCGGATCGAGCACGGCGCGCGAGCGGTAGGGCGCGGACTTGTACCACTCCGGCGGCAGCCCGAGCAGGTCCCAGGGGTAGCAGGAGCAGAGCGTGCAGACCACCAGGTTGTGCCGCCGGGCGGTGTTCTCCACCGCGATCAGGTGCGGGCAGGCGCCGCGGGCGACGCCGAGCGCGTCCACGGCCGCGGTGGCGTCCGCGAGCAGCGCGCGCCGGAAGGGCGGATCGGTCCACGCCCGGGCGACCACCCGGGCGCCGATCTGCGGCCCGACCTCGTGCTCGTGGGCCGCCACGATGCCGTCGAGCGCGGCCGGATCGACGTAGCCCTTTTGGGCCAGGATCGCCTCCAGCGCCCGCACCCGCTGCGGCATCGCCGGCGGCGGCGCGCCGCCGCCGGGGGCGCCTCCGGGTGCGTCTGCCTGTGCCACACGGCGAGTGTAGCGAAACCGGGACCGGCCCCGACCCCCGCGGCGAGCGACGACGAGGGGCGCGCTCCGGCGCCCGAACGGCGGCGCCACCCTCCGCGGAGGTCCGTCGGCCCGACCGGAGGTTGCGCCCGCCCCCGGGCTACGAGGCTACGTGGCTACGGGGTGGGGGCGGCCGGGTGGAGGAGCCCGTCGGCCTTGAGGTCGGCCCAGAGCGCGGCCGGGATGGGCGTGCGCATCCACTCGACGTTGGCGCGGGCCTGGGCGACGGTGTTGGGGCCGGGGATGACGGAGACGACGGAGGGGTGGCCGAGCGGGAACTGCAGCGCGGCCGCTCCGAGAGGGACGCCGTGGCGCCGGCAGACGGCCTCGATGCGCCGCGTCTTGTCCACGGTGCCCGCGTCCGCCGGGCGGTAGGCGTAGGTGGCCGCCGTCCCCGCCTCCGGCCCCGCGGCCAGGATGCCGGAGGCGAACGGCGCGCCGACGACCACGCTCGCGCCGTGCGCGGCGCACAGGGGCAGCTCGACGTCGAGCGCTTCCTGGCTGAGCAGGGTGTAGGGCATCGCCACCAGGAAGAAGTCCAGCGGGAAGCGGGCGAGGAAGCGGGGGATCATGCCGGTGACGTTGATCCCGGCGCCGATGGCCCGGATCTGCCCCTGCCGCTTCAATCCCTCGAGCGCCGCGTAGCCCCCGCCGTCCTCCAGCTCGCGGAGCCGCGCCTCGACCCCCGCCTCCGTCTGGTGGTAGCCGAGGTCGAGGTCGTGGATCAGCAGGGCGTCGACGCCGGTGAGCCCCAGCCGCTGCAGGCTGTCCTCGTACGAGCGGAGCACGCCGTCGCCGGTGTAGTCGAAGCGCAGGTCGAAGGGGAGGGGGCCACCGCCCACCTCGGCGGCGAAGGCCACCGGATCGCCGGGGCGGAAGAGCACCCGGCCGATCTTGGTGCTCAGCACGTACGACTCGCGCGGCCGGGTGCGCAGCACCCGGCCGACCCGGTGCTCGCTCTTGCCCCGGCCGTACCACGGGGCGGTGTCGAAGTAGCCGATCCCGGCGTCGCAGGCGGCCTCGAGGGTCGCGTCCGACTGGGCCTCGGGGATCACCCCCCGCATGTCGCCCAGCGTGGCGCTGCCGCAGCCGAGGGCGGTGACGCGCAGGTCGGTGCGTCCGATGGGGCGGCGCTCGAATGGATCCACGGTGTTCGCCCCATTGTAGCCGCAGCCCGGCGCGGCGGCCCGCACCTGAGCAGGCGCTGAGTACGCCTCGGACGACACTCCGGCCAGAGCGGAACGGGGAGCGGAACGGTGAACGGAACGGGGAGCGCGCCGGCGGCGGCGCCGGCGCCGGCGGCGCGCAAGGGCATGGTCTGGCTGCCCGGGGGCACCTTCCGCATGGGCTCGGACGGCCACTACCCCGAGGAGGCCCCCGCCCACCGGGTCACGGTCGGCGGCTTCTGGCTCGACGCCACCCCGGTGACCAACCTGCAGTTCGGGCGCTTCGTCAAGGCCACCGGGCACGTCACCCTGGCCGAGCGGGCGCCGGCCGCCGCCGACTACCCCGGGGCGACGCCCGAGGCGCTCGTCCCCGGGTCGGTCGTCTTCCGCCAGCCCCGCCGGCGGGTCCCCCTCGGCAACCACCTCAACTGGTGGGACTGGGTGGCCGGCGCGGACTGGCGCCACCCGGACGGACCGGGGAGCGGCCTCCAGGGGCGGGAGCGGCACCCCGTGGTGCACGTCGCCTTCGCGGACGCCCTGGCCTACGCCGCCTGGGCGGGCAAGGCGCTGCCCACCGAGGCGGAGTGGGAGTACGCCGCCTGGGGCGGGCGCTCGGACGACGGGGCGGAGTACGCCTGGGGCGCCGCGCTGGCGCCGGGGGGCCGCCACCAGGCCAACACCTGGCAGGGGGAGTTCCCCTGGCAGAACCTGACCCAGGACGGGTTCGCGCGCACCTCCCCCGTCGGCGCGTTCCCGCCCAACGGCTACGGCCTCTCGGACCTGATCGGGAACGTCTGGGAGTGGACGACGGACTGGTACCAGCCCCACGGCGAGGTCGTCGCCGCCTGCTGCGCCGGCGTCCCCCTGGACAACCCCGCCGGGGGCCAGGAGGGACGCAGCCGCGACCCGCGCACGCCCGAGATCGCCATCCCCCGCCGGGTGATGAAGGGGGGCTCGCACCTGTGCGCCCCCAACTACTGCCGGCGCTACCGCCCGGCGGCGCGGATGGCCCAGGCCGTCGACACCTCGACCAGCCACCTGGGCTTCCGCTGCCTCGTGCGCCCGTCCGCCGGGTAGTCCCCGGAGCCGTCCCCGCCGCCGCGCCCGCCGCCGTCCCCGGCGGGTATCCGGCCCCCCGGCGGCCGCGCACCGTCAAGGCTGTAGAATGCGCCGCCGAACCTGGGAGCCGAACCGCGAGCCGGCGGGCGAGGGCGGGCGGGCGGCGCCAGAACCGGCCGAACGCGGCGTGCCGTGGGCGCCCACCGTGGGGGACGGAGGGCGCCCACCGGGTCCCGGCGAAGAAAGGAGGGGGCGGGAGTCCAGCAGACGCTCGTACCGGCGCGCCGGCGGGGTGCGTCGGACGACCGACCGGCGAATGGTCATTCGCCTTGTCTCTGCGGCACGCAGAGAGAGAAGTAAGGAAAGAGCCATGACCGACGTCATGCGACGGCGGCAGCTGAATGGTTCGGTCGCTGCCCTGGGCGCGCTCCTCGCCGCCGCCTGCGGCGCGACCGCGGACCCCAGCGGCACCACCCCCGGGGCCGCCGGGAGATCGGCCGAGAGCTTCACCCTGCGCGTGAACTACCGCAGCGAGGACTACATCCCGGTCTTCCTCGCCAGGTACAGCGAGCAGAACCCCAACGTGAAGATCGAGCCGATCGCGAACTCCGGCTACGAGAAGCTCCAGGCCCTGATCGCCGCCAACGACGTCGGCGACATGATCTGGGGCAGCACCAGCCAGGGGTCCTACTTCCAGCTCGCCTGGCACGACCACCTGCGCCCCCTCGACCCCCTGGCCAAGCGGGACAAGTACGACCTGCAGGACATGATCCCCAAGGCCATGGAGACCCTGCGGCAGGCCAAGGACAACCAGCTCTACGGCATCGTCAACGAGATGCACACCGCCGGCGTCGGGCTGTTCTACAACACCAACCTCTTCGAGGCGGCGAAGGTCGCCCCGCCGAACCCGAACTGGACGATAGACGACCTGACCGAGACGGCGCGCAAGCTGACCCTCGACACCGACCGCGACGGCACGAACAACCAGTGGGGCTTCCTGGGGCAGAACTCGTACCCCTGGCTCTGCTGCATCCTGCGCTCGTTCGGCGGCGAGTGGCTCGACCCGGCGATCCTGGGCAAGACGGCGGCCTTCGACCGCCCCAAGGCCATGGTCGCCTGGCGCTGGCTGTACGACCTGCGCCACCGGCACCGCGTCCACCCGGTCGAGGGCCGCGACAAGGCCAGCTTCCTCGACGGCAACGTGGCCATGTTCCAGTCGCACCAGTCCGGCGTCGCCATGGCCAGCCAGGTCAGGGACCGCTTCACCATGGGCCTCACCCTGATGCCCAAGGGCCCCGGCGGCAAGCGCGGCTCCCAGGCCCACCTCGGCGTCTGGTCGGCCCACTCCCGCTCCAAGCACCCGGACGAGACCTGGTCGCTGATCAAGTGGATGACCAGCAAGGAGAATCTCATCGCCGGCCCCGGCGCCTACTTCCTCCCCGGGGCGCGCATCTCGGCCTGGAACGACCCGCAGTACCGCGCGGCCGAGCCCCACTTCGAGGTCTTCCGCAAGTTCGGCATCGAGGAGGGGACCGAGCTGCCGGCGATCCCCAACAACTTCAAGGTGCTCGAGCTCGACCCCTTCCCGGCCAAGGCGATGCAGCCGATGTGGGAAGGCTCGCAGAACCCGGAGCAGATGGTGGCGGCGGTCAAGGG
>DATLLM010000246.1:0-10076 GCA_035537855.1 Chloroflexota bacterium
CCGCTTACCCATGGCTGCGCCCTCCCTTCGGGCGCAGCCATGGGGAAGCGGAGGTTCGCGGGGACTCGGGGGCGCCGGCGGCGGGCGGTGCTGCTCGGCGGCGGGGTGCTGCCCCTGCTGGTGCTGGCCGCCTGCACGCCCGGTCAGTCCGGGGGCGGCGAGGCGCTCGGCCCGGTGAGCAAGGAGCCGGTCACCCTGCGCTTGATGCAGCGGGCGGCCCCCGAGGAGCAGTTCACCCACAAGTACGCCGCGGAGTTCAGCCAGCAGTACCCCAACGTCAAGATCGAGATCGAGGAGACGCCGACCCCGGACTACTGGACGAAGGTGCTGACCGTGCTGGCCTCGGACCAGCTGCCCGACCTGGTCTGGGCCTGGAGCCCCGAGGGGCGGCTGGCCGCGTACGCCAACGCCGGCGTCTTCCGGCCCCTCGACGACGTCGTCCGCGCGGACAAGTACGACCTCGGCCAGTTCTACGCCGGGGCGATGGAGGCCGACCGCTGGGAGGGCAAGCTGTGGGGCCTGCCGACGGTGGCCCACCCCGGGGAGGTCTCCCTCTTCTACAACACCAACCTGCTAGACACCGCCAGCGTCAAGTACCCGGACCTGACCACCAGCCTCGACGACCTCACCGCCGGGGCGCGGCGCACGATGGACCTGGTCAACGCCTCCCGCGCCGAGGGCAACCGGGTGTGGGGCTACTCGTCGGGGCGGAGCTACTTCCAGATCATCATCCGCCTGCGCGCGTTCGGCGCCGACCTCTTCTCGGCGGACGGCAAGCAGGCCACCCTCAACAGCGCGCCGGCCAAGGCCGCCCTGCAGTGGGAGTACGACACCATCTCCCGGCACCGCATCTCGCCGGCCCCGGCGGAGGCCACCGGAGTCGGCTTCCCGGACGGCAATCTGGCCACCGTTGGCAACAACGTGGCCAACGTCGCCATCTGGCGGCGCACCATCGGCGACCGCTTCAAGTGGGCCCCCACCCTCTTCCCCGTCGGTCCGGGCGGCAAGCGGGGGACCTCCCTGCACACCGGGACGATGCACCTGGGCAAGCCGACGAAGCAGGTCGCCGCCGGGTGGGAGCTGATGAAGCTGCTCTCGACGAAGGAGGTCGGCGTGCAGAAGGTGCTGATGAACTCGGGCACCCCGGGCGCCCGGCCGGACGTCTGGAACGACCCCCGGCTGCACGAGTTCGAGCCCTTCTACAAGGTGGCGGCCTCCTTGATGCCGGAGGCCAAACCGCACCCGGTGACCTACAACCTGAAGACGCCGGACGTGCTCGCCGCCCTGAACACCGCGCTGACGGACATCTGGTCGTCCAAGATCTCGCCCGCTTCGGGCGCCGAGCAGATCAACCAGAACCTGCAGGCCATCCTCGATCAGCCCCGCTAGCGTGCTCCCCCGCAGGCGCCGGCCGCCCCCCCAACGCCACGTGCCACGTGCGGTGGGAGCGGCCCGCACCCGGGGGTGGGCAAAGGAGGCCCCGGTGGACGAACGCGAGTCGCTCCTGGAAGCGATCATGCCCCTGCCGGTGTGGGACAGCCACACCCACCTGCAAGGCGCCGCCCTGCCGGCGGCGTCGTTCTGGGACATCGGCCACTACTTCTGGTACCTGCAGCAGCTGGTCGCCGCCGGCTACCCGGCGGACCACCGCAGCCTGGGCGAGGACGAGCGCTGCGCCGCCTACGCCCGGGCCTACGCGGCGACGCGCAACACGTCCATGCACTGGACGGTGGCCCGCATCCTGGACGACCTCTACGGGGTGCGCATCACCGACGCCGCCAGCGTCCGCGCCGCCGACGCGGCGATCCGCGCCGCCGGCGCCGCCCCCGGCTGGGCGCAGCGGGTCTGCGCGCGCGGCGCCCTGCGCCGCATCGTGGTCAACGAGCCGGAGGACGCCGCTTTCGAGGGGGTCCCGGACACCGCCTGCCTCGTCCCCCGGGTGGAGACGCAGATCCGGGACTGGATCGCCCGCCTCGCCGCCGGCGAGGACGCCGCCGGCGTGCGCGCGGCGATCGCGACCGCCCTCGCCGCCTACGCCGCCGCCGGCTGCGGTGGCGTGATGACCTCGCTCGAAGCCTTCGGCCCGTCTGAGGGCCTGCGCCGGCTGCGGACCCTGCGCAGCGCCCGGGACGGGCGAGACGAGCGGGACGAGCCCGAGCCACCCGGCGCCGATCCCGCCGCCCGAGCGGCATTCGTCTGCCACGCCCTCTGCGCGGCCGCGGAAGCGCACGGCCTCTTCCTTCAGCTCTTGATCGGAATCGAGCCCGTGTTCGGCCCCGGCACCGGCCCCGCCAGCGGCGCCGGCCGCTGGCGCTCGCCCGTCAACGACCCGCAGCGCCTGCTCTCCCTGCACAGCCTCTTCCGCGACTACCGCTGCCAGTTCGAGCTGGTGCTCGGCTCGAGCATCGACAACCTGGACGCCGCCCGGGCGGTGACGCTCTTCCCCAACGTCAGCGTCGGCGGGCTGTGGTGGTACAACTTCCGCGCCAGCACCTACCGGGAGACGATGCAGTACCGACTGGAGGGGCTCCCCCCCGCCAGGGCCGTGCTCATCGCCTCGGACGCCCGCTGCATCGAGTGGGCCTACGGCAAGGTGGTGCTGGTCAAGCACCTCCTCGCCGAGTTCCTCCAGGGAGAGATCGCCCGCGGCTGGATCAGCCGCGAGGACGCCCTGTGGGTCGCCCGCGAGTGGCTCTACGGCGCAGCCGCGGCGCGCTATGTCCGGAACAAGAATCGGGAGCTGTAGCGTAAGCAGGAAGATCAGCATCCGAAGAGCACGATCTCTTGCAAGCAGCAGGAGCGGGAACGGGAGTGATCCCTGCCGGGCCACCTTCCGAGGAGCACGAGTGTGCGCGGGCGGGAGCGCAGGCCGGCAGCCTGCCCGCCGCGCACGGCAGCGGACACAGCCCCCAGGAGTCCCGGACCCACGATCCTGGGGCTGTAGACGGGACTGTCTGCTCCGGGCGAATCGACCGGCGCAGACACCCGCTCAACGAGCGACGCGGCGGTGGCCCGAGCGGGCCGAGGGCCAGGACGGGTGACGTATCCCCTCCACCTCGACGGCGTCGAAGCCGATGCCGTGCGCGGCGGGGATTTCGCCGGTCAGCGCTCCCGCCCGCGCACACTCGTGCTCCTCGGGCGGTGGCCGCCCAGAAGTCGCTCACATTCGCGCTCCTGCACACTCGTGCTCCTTGGTTGACGCGGCTCCAACAATTCCCGCTCGTCCGGATTCAGATCCAGGGAAACCGCATCGTCGGAAGGTTCGCGTAGCGCCGCATCGTCACCGTCAGGCGCTCGCCGGCGCCGGGCGCCAGGTCGACGGCGAAGTGCGGCCCATCTACCACCGCTTCCGCTTCCGCTTCCGCTTCCGCTTCTTCTTCTTTCCCCGCTCCGGTGGCACTCCCCTCCCGGCGCACGCGCTCGATCTGGTGCTCGGCGTAGGCCCCGCCCTGCACGATCACCCGGCGGGACTCGACCGGGCTGAGGTTGATCAGGGTGACGGCCACCTCCTCCTCGGTCATGTGGTCGATCAGGGCCCCGACGTCCGGGGGCAGGCCGGCGCGCCGGCGCTCGGGATCGAAGTAGCGCAGGCGGGCGTGGAGGGGGTAGCCGCTGCGGCCGGTGGGGAGGCCGCCGAGGGTGAGCCGGATCAGGGCGTCCGTCACCGCCGGATTGAGGTGGTTCATGTCGTCCGAGAGGGTGGTGTCCGGGGTGCGCGGGTCGGCGTCCATCTCCTCCACCCGGCGGCGCAGCCGTTCGAGGTCACGCTGCAGGGCCGCTTCGGGGTAGCCGGCGGACTCGCCGTCGAGGAAGGCCACCCACTCCGGCTTCTCCGGCAGCAGGTCGAGCACGCTCCGGTCGAGCGTCCAGTAGTAGAGCTCCTCCGCCCCCGGCGACCACTTCTGGGGCCGGAACTCGTACCAGCCCGGCTCCCCCTCCTTCGAAGCGATCCCCTCCGGGCGCCCGAACATGTGGGGGTAGACCGTCCGGCCCCCGTCCTGCTTCGCGTTGGCGTTGACCAGGTCGTACATCCCCCGCCAGGGCGCGAGGTAGGCGCGGTCGCCGGAGAGCAGCACGGCGTTGGCGAAGCCGTAGGGCGTGCGCGTCTGGTAGTTGCGGTGCGCCTTGCGCCCGTCTTTCGGCACGACGTCGACCGAGAAGCCCCAGCCGTAGACGCCGCCCCACCAGCCGTACTGGCTGCCCACCTTGCCGTCCGGGCCGATGCTGCTGGGGACGAGGCCGCCGTTCTGTTCGGTCCAGGTCATCCAGCGCCCGACGTACTCCAGCAGCCAATCGCGGTACTTCGCCTCCCCGGTCAGGGCGTAGGCGCAGAACGCGAGCGACGTCGCCCCCAGGTTCAGCGGGTTGTCCCCGACCACGTCGTTGTAGTCGCGGTAGTGCTCGAGCATCTGCTCGTAGCTGTGCTCGCCGTGGAGGGCCTTGAAGCGCCCCTCAACTTCCAGCGGGTCGCCCGCCCAGTCCAGGTCGGTGGCCTGGCGCAGCAGGGGCCCCCGGCTGCCGGTCATCATCGAGCGGATCATCTTGTGCTCGGGGTCCCAGTTCCGGGCGATGGGGTCCTCGCCCATCCACATCCCGGCGAAGCGGCGCATGCGCCGCAGGAGGGCCGGGTCCTCGGGGTCGGAGAGGCCTTGCAGGACGAAGGCGTTCAGCGCCTCCCCGTGGTGGAACCAGTCGAAGCAGGCGTGGAACTCCTTGAAGTAGATCCCCTCCCGCCCGGTCTCGACGTGCGTCGTCTTCGCCTCGGTGTACTGGCGCAGGTGCCCCTCCCACCCCAGCTTGTAGAGGCGCAGCACCTCGTCCGAGCCCCCGAGGGCGTGCAGCACGGGCCAGTTCAGCAGGTTCTCGGCGGCGTCGTCCGGGCCGTCGTTGGCCGACCAGCGGGGGACGCACAGCAGGTAGCCGCGGTCGTCGAAGTAGCGGGCGAAGAACCGCTCGACGGCCACCGACTGGGTGGCCAGGAGCTGCCGCTCCAGGAGCGCCCAGTGGGGCGCCGCCATCGGGGCGGTGATCGCGATCGGCGCCGGCGCGGCGCTGCCTCGGGTCATGGCCTGTCTGCTCCTCTCTCTCGCCGGGGCTCGTTCCGGGTAGCGGATTATGGCAGCCGGGGGGGCGGCGAACGCCGGGCGCGGCGCTTGCTCCTCCGGCCCGCATGCACTCGCTAAGCGCCGGCGCGCCTGCCGGCTTCGACGACGACATGGAATGGAGAGCGCGATGACCGACGCCGAGACGACCCCGGCCACGATCGAGATCGACGCGGCCCGCCCGGCCGGGCGCATCGACCGGCGCATCTACGGCCACTTCCTGGAGGGCAACTTCTTCGGCAACATCCGCGGCGGCGTCTTCGACGAGGGCTCTCCCCTGGCGATGGGCGGCGCCGGCGTCGCCCGCGGCCTGCGCCGGGACGTGGTCGACGCCTGCCGCGGGCTGGGGCTGCCGGTGGTGCGCTGGCCGGGGGGCAACTACGCCTCGGCCTACCACTGGGAGGACGGGGTAGGCCCGGTCGACGCCCGCCCGCGCCGCCTCGAGCTGACCTGGGGCGGTCAGGACGGCAGCCCGCGCGAGGAGGACAACCGCTTCGGCACGGACGAGTTCCTCGCCTGGTGCCACCTGGTGGGCGCCGAGCCGTACCTGAACAACAGCTGCCGCTCGGTCGAGGAGGCGGTGCGCTGGGTGGAGTACACCAACTACGGCGGGGACACCCACTACTGCCGACTGCGGGCGGCGAACGGCCACCCCGAGCCCTACGGGGTGAGCCTCTGGGGCCTGGGCAACGAGACCTACGGCGCCTGGCAGATGGGGCACCGCGACGCCCGGGCCTACGCCGCCGCCGCCCGCGAGCACGCCCTCTTCATGCGCAAGGTCGATCCCGACCTGCGACTGGTCGCCGTCGGCCGCGGCCCGCGCGCGGCCGAAGGGCTCGCCGCCGGCGCTGCCGGCGGCGAGGACCCGGAGACCGGCGCGACCGCCTGGACCGACGAGGTGCTGCGCCAGGCCGGCGACCACGTCGACTACCTCTCGATCCACCTCTACGGCGCCAGCCGCCACCGTATCACCTCCCGGACGGGCGACGACGAGTTCGAGACCACGGTCGGACAGGCCCGCTACTTCGAGGCCGAGCTGCGCGCCTACGCCGATCTCGTGGCCGCGACGGCGGGGCGCCTCGGCCGGCGCCGCCCCCTGGCCCTGGCGCTGGACGAGTGGAACATGCGCCACCTGGAGCCGGCCGCCTGGCCGCTGCCCGAGCCGGCGCCGGACGGCGGGGTGGCCCCGCGGGACCTGCCGGCGGCCGGCGCCCCGGGCGAGCCCGCGGCCCCTCCCGGCCGGCTGCGGGTCAACCGCTGGAGCCCGCGTACGGCCGCCGACGCCCTGTTCTACGCCGGCGTCTTCCACGCCATGCAGCGCCTGGCCGGCCACGCCGTCCCCGTCGGCATGGCCAACACGGTCAACCTGATCAACGCCAACGGCCTCTTCGCCGTCCGGCCCGGCGGGCTGGTGCGCAGCGCAACCTACTACGTCTGGGACCTGCTGCAGAACCACACCGGACCGGTCGCCCTGCCCGTCGCCGTGCGCGGGCCGCAGGCGCAGCAGGCCGTCCGCCAGGGCGTGCTGGCCGGTCCGGACGGCGCCCCGCTCACCCGCCAGGAAGCGGTGCCCTACCTCGACGCGGCCGCGACCCGCTCCGAGGACGGGCGCCGGCTGCACCTCTCGGTGATCAACCGCCACCGCCGCCGGCCGCTGACGGCGTCCCTGGTGCTGAACGGGCGCAGCGCCGCCCTGCCGCAGCGGGCCGGGGCGCTCGCCCTCGGCGCCGACGTGGGCGACGTGCTGGCCGCGAACACCATCGACGCGCCGCAGCGGGTGGCGACGCGCGATCTGGGGGAGGTCGCCCTCGAGGGCGGCGCGTACCGCTTCCCGGCGCACTCCCTGACCGTGATGACGTTTCGGCTGGAGGCCTGAGATCTGCGATCTGCGATCTGCGATCTGAGTCGGCAGCGCCCCCCGCTCCGGCGGCAGCGACCACGAGCGGAGACTTCCAGGAGGCCGGACTGAAGCCGCCGCCCACCGCCCACCGGCTGCGGCGAGCGCGCTACCGCGCCGGCGGCGGATCGGCCGCCGGGTACCAGTTGCGCGCCGCCCGCTTGGGCACGTAGCCGGCCAGGGGCAGGTCGTCCTCGGTGCGGATCGTCCAGCGCAGCAGCGCCTCGGTCAGCGCCGCCCGCTCGGCGCTCAGCGCCGGGTCGTGGAAGCGGTTGTGCAGCTCGGCCGGATCGGCCTCGACGTCGAAGAGCTGCCCGTTGCCGAGCATGTCCATGGTCAGCTTCCACCGCCCGCGGCGCACCAGCTTCACCGTCCCGGACTGGGTGACCGCGTTCAGCTCGTCGAAGCGCGGGCCACCGTAGGCGAAGTGCAGCGGGGGGCGCTCGTCCTCGCCGTAGTGCATCCCGCCGTAGCCCAGCTCGACGTACGCGCTGCCGAACGCGTCCCCGTGGTCCTCGCCACCGCTGAGCCGGGGCCACAGGCTGCGCCCCTGCACGCCGTACGGCGTCTCCAGCCCGAGGGCGTCGCAGAGCGTCGGCAGGACGTCCACCAGGGAGACGTGGTCGCTCCGGTTGGCCGGCTGGGGGCGCACGCCCGGCCCGCAGACGGTGAAGGGGATGCGCACCAGGCACTCCGGGAGCCCGACGCCCTTGCGCTGCAAACCGTAGTCGGCGGCGTAGTCCCCGTGGTCGGCGGTGAACAGGAGCAGGGTGTCGTCCAGCAGGCCGCGCGCTTCGAGGTGGGCGACGAAGCGCCGCAGCTGGTCGTCGATCAGGCGCATCATGGCGCAGTAGTTCGTCCGGTAGCGCCGCCAGTGGTCGTCGTATCCCGGGTAGGCCGTCTCGATCATGCGGCGCTCCCAGCGCCACTTCTCGCCGAGCGGCCCGCCCATCCCCTCCAGGACCTCGGGGCCGGCGGCGCGCTCCGGGACCGTTTCCTCCGGGAAGAGGCTGAAGTACGGCTCCGGCACCTGGTAGGGGTTGTGCGGCTCGGGGAACGAGAGCCAGAGGAAGAACGGCGCAGCGGGGGCGCCGGCCTGGCCCTCGCCGCCCGTGAGGGTGTCGATCCAGGCGAGGGCGTCGCGCACGATGCGGTGCGGCAGCTGGCACTCCAGCGGGAACGGAGTCGGCTCCCGGCTGAAGCTGCCCCGGCGCTGGCCGAGGTCGGTCAGCCAGGCGTCGTAGGCCGCCTCCGCCTCCGAGGGCTGGGGCCCGGTCGGACCGCTGCGCCCGGTGTGCATGTAGGTGGCGGCGAAGTCCAGCGCCGCCGGGTCGAGGTGGGAGTGGTTCTTGCCGGCGAGGCCGGCGACGTAGCCCGCCTCACGCAGCAGATCGACCAGATCGCGGGCGTAGACGGCGTGGCCGATGGCGCTGTTCTGGCGCACCCGGTGGGCGTGGGGGTAGCGTCCGGTGAAGAGGCTGATCCGGGCCGGGGCGCAGATGGGCATCGGGGTGTAGGCGCGCTCGAAGCGCACGCCCCGCTCGCCGAGCGAGTCCAGGAACGGCATCGTGTCCAGCGGGAACCCGGCGGCGCGGGTGAAGTCCGCCCGCTGCTGGTCGGTCATGATCAGCACGATGTTCGGCCGCCCGGCGGGGCCGGCCGTCTGGGCGGTCATTTGCAGGCCATCTCCCCTGAGCTCTGGATCTCGGCCAGGATGCCGTCGACCTTGCGCTTGATGTTGTCCGCCACGGTGCGGGCGTTCGCGGCGTTGCTCCACAGCGGCCCCAGCTCCTCGGTGACCGCCCGGTTGATGTCGTTCCAGCGCACGACGCTGGGGTCCGAGCGCAGGTACTGGGCGCCGTCGGTGAAGACCTTGATCCCCTTCGGCGGCTGGGCCGGATCGGCGAAGACGGGGCTGTTGGCGACGCTCTTCAGCGGGGGGACGATGCCGTTGATGCGGGTGAAGGTCTCCACCTGGGGCTTCAGGGAGACGAACTTGAGCAGCTCCCAGGCCTCGTTGACGTTCTTCCCCCCGGCGCCGGGCGAGGCCAGGGCCAGCCCGGTGCCCCCGCCGGCGCAGGCCTTACGCCCCCGCGAGCCGTTCCCCTTGGGGTGCGGCGCCACGTCCCAGCGTTGGCGCATGTCCCGGCGCACCTGCCCGAGCCAGGGGGGCAGGGTGCTCATCACCCCCCGCGCGTTGAAGAAGCCGTTCAGGTTGGTGCCCGCCTCGGTGTAGCCCGCCGGGTCCGGCATCACCCGGTGCTTGAAGACCAGGTCCTGCATGAACTGCAAGGCCTCAACGGCCGGGGGCTCGTTCAGCAGGCAGGTCTTGCTGTCCTTGTCCAGCATCTCGCCGCCGTTCGCCGCCACCCAGACCCACCAGTTGCGGAAGGCGCTGTGGGCGGTGAGGTAGCCCCACTGGGTGCCGGCGTTCGTCTCCCTGGTCACCCGCCGGGCGGAGTCCAGGAAGCGGTCGAACGTCCAGCTGTCGTCCCCCCAGCTATCCGGCGGGGGCTTGACCCCGGCCTGCTCGAACAGCTCGGCGTTGTAGTAGAGCGCCTGGTTGGGGAAGTCCGACGGGTAGGCGTACTGCTTGCCGCAGAGCTGGTAGAGGGCGACCGCGGACTCGAAGAAGTCCGCGGTGTCGAACCGGTCCCGCCGCACGAGCGGGTTGAGGTCCTGCAGGCTGCCCCGCGCGGCCCGGGTGGTCACGTCCGCCCCGTTGCCGATGTAGAGCATGTCCGGGGGCGTCCCGGCGCCGATCAGCGCGTCCAGCTTCCCGCCGGCGTCCTGGGGGGTATAGAGCGCCTCCGCCTTGATCTGGGGGAAGGCGGCGTTGAAGGCCTTGATCTGCTCGCTGCGGGCGTCGGCCTCGGCCTGCTGCCCGCCGTGGAAGAAGGTGACCGTCGTCCCCGGGCGGATTCCCGCCGCCGGGCCGCCGCCGGCGGTGGCGCCGCCGGCCGAACCCGCCGGCGCGCCGGCGCCGCAGGCGGCCCCCAGCAGGCCGGTCAGTCCGGCGCCCACCCCCAGCCAGCCGGCGCCCCCCGCGGCGACCCGCCGGGTGATCCGTCCCCCAC
>DATLLM010000247.1:0-6719 GCA_035537855.1 Chloroflexota bacterium
CTCCCCGGCTTCGGCTTCTCCGGCCCGACCCACGAGGCGGGGTGGGGGCGCTACCGCACCGCCCGGGCCTGGGCCACCCTGATGGCCCGCCTGGGGTACACGCGCTACGGCGCCGCCGGGAACGACGCCGGGTCGATGGTCTCGCCCGAGCTGGGGCGGATCGATCCCGAGCACGTCGTCGCGGTGCACGTGACCCAGATCTTCTCCTTCCCCACCGGCGATCCGGCGGAGCTGGCCGACCTGACCGAGGAGGAGCAGAAGGAGCTGGGCACCTTGCAGTGGTTCTACACCACCAAGTTCTCCTTCAACACCCTGATGTCGCAGCAGCCCCAGACCCTGGCCTTCGCCCTGCTCGACTCCCCCGTCGGCCTGCTCGCCTGGAACGGGCAGCTGCTCGAAGGCCTCGACCGGGACTTCGCCCTGACCAACGTGATGCTCTACTGGGTCACCCGCACCGCCGCCTCCGCCGCCCGGTTCTACTACGAGGACGCCCACGCGGAGGCGCCGAAGGAGCCGACGACCCTGCCCCTGGGCCTCGCCGCGTTCGGGGGGGACTTCAGCGGCATCCGCCGCTTCGCCCGCCGCGACCACCAGAACATCGTCAGCTGGTCCGTCTTCGACCAGGGCGGGCACTTCGCCGCCCACAAGGAGCCCGAGCTGCTCACCGGCGACATGCGCGCCTTCTACCGTCGCTTCCGCTAGCCGCTCGCCTCCACCTCCCGGCCCTCGGCGATCAGCCGCTCGCCTCCACCTCCCGGCCCTCGGCCATAATGGGGCCGGCACGGCCGGGGCCGCTCCGGCAGGCGTGGGGCGGGGCGCGCCGTGCCGCAGGCGAGCGGGAGAGGGAGGTGCCGGTATGGACGATATGGACGTGTCGCCCGAGTGGTGGCGGCGCCCCTTCCGGGTGTTCCAGACGAACATCCGGGAGATCGATTCGGGACTGGACGTGGCGCGCAACGTGGCCGACGTGCAGGCGTTCGGCTGCAACGCCTGGCTGCTCAACACCGGAGGCATCGTCTCCCACTACCCGTCCGCGCTCCCCCACCAGCACCCCTCGCCCTGGCTCAAGGACCGGCCGAGCGGCGACCTGGTGGGCGATGCCGTCGTCGCGGCGCACGAGGCCGGGCTGCGCTACATGGCGCGCTGCGACTTCTCCAAGCTGCACCGCGACCAGTTCGAGCAGCACCCGGACTGGTTCTACGTCTCCCCCAGAGGGACGCGGCAGATCTACAACGGCCTCTACGCCACCTGCCCGACGGGCCCCTACTACCAGGAGAAGAGCTTCGAGGTCTTCGGCGAGATCCTCGACCGCTACCCCGTCGACGCCCTGTTCATCAACTGGTACATGCACCCCCTGCGGGACTACTCGGGCGTGCGCCACGGCATCTGCCAGTGCAGCAGCTGCCAGCGGGAGTTCGCCGCCTACTCCGGGGGGATGGCGCTGCCGCGCGAGGAGCGCTTCGACGACCCGGCCTATCCCCTCTGGCGGCGCTTCTCCGAGCACGTCCTGCTCGACCTGGCGGAGCGCCTGCGCACCTTCGTCAAGGCGCGCAACCGGGGGTGCGCCTTGCTGCTGACGCGCAACCCGGACGTGGTGGACAAGGAGGTCAACAACGCCCTCGACCGGCCCCTGCCGCTGTGGCGCTACGAGACGGGGGAGGCGGTGCGCACCCTGGCCAGCACCTACCCCGACCGCCCCGTCTCGGTGCGCACCGTGCTCTTCCTGGACATCCCCTACCGGTTCAGCGCCGAGCAGCCGGGGATGGTGGAGCTGACCCTGGCGCAGACCATCGCCAACGGCGCCGTGCCCTACGCCTACGTCCTGGGGCACACCGCGAATCAGCCGGACCGCAAGAACTGGCCCCAGACGCGCCGGCTGCTGCACTTCCACCGGGACAACGAGGCGCTCTACGACGGATCGGAGTCCGCCGCCGAGGTGCTGCTGGTCAGCCCGGCGCAGGCGGAGGAGGCGTACGGCGCCGCCGCCGAGGCGAAGGCGGTCGCCGCCCGCCGGGGGGCCTACCGGGCGCTGGTGGAGAGTCACATCCCCTTCGACGTCCTCCCCGACAACCGGCTCGAGGTCGCCGCCGCCGACGGGCGCCTGGGACGCTACAGAGCCATCGTGCTGCCCAACGCGGCCGCCCTCTCGGACGCCCAGGCCGCCGCGCTCGACGCCTTCGTCGAACGGGGCGGTGGCCTCGTGGCCAGCTACGAGACGGCGACCCGCGACGCCGAAGGGCGCCCCCGCCCGGACGGGCAGATCGCTCTGCGCTCGCTCGGCGCCGCCCGCGTCCTGGCCGCCCGCGACGCGCCGAAAGAGCTGCGCGGGGCCTACCTCCGGGTCACCCGGCGCGAGGACCTGGCCGACCTGCCGGAGACCGACCTGGTGCCCGTCGACCGCGCCTTCCTCTACGTCGAGCCGCGCGGCGGAGCGACGCCGAGCTTCGCCTTCATCGCCCCGACGCCGTACGGGCCGCCGGAGAAGTGCTGGTGGGACGAGTCCTACGAGACGGCGCATCCCGGCCTCCTGTGGCACCGCTTCGGGCGGGGGCGCACCGCCTACTTCCCCTGGCCGCTGGACGCCCTCTTCTACGGCCACTCCCTGCCGGAGTGCCGCTCGCTCCTGGCCCACGCCGTGCGCAGCGTCGCCGGAGGCAGCCAGCTGGAGACGGACCTGCCGCCGCAAGTAGAGGTCACCCTGCGGCGCCAGCCGTCGAGCGGGGCGACGCTGCTGCACCTGGTGAACAGCTCGGGGCACCAGGACCGCTCCTACCACCCGGCGATGCCCGTCTTCGACGCCCGGCTGGCCCTGCGGGCGGACGGCCCGGACGGGCCGCTGCACCAGGCCCGGAGCGTCGCCCTGGCGCAGGACCTGGCCGTCAGCCAGGATGGCCCGTGGTCGCGCATCGCCCTGCCCCGGGTGGACCTGCTCGATCTCATCGTGCTGAGGCGCTGAGCCGGAGGCGAAGGGACCAGGAGGCGAAGCCGGATGGGGATCGGAGGAGCAACGGCGTGGGTCCCCCGAGTGCGAGAGGGAGACGGCCTATGCGCGGGGACCAGAGGAGCAACGGCGTGGGTCCCCCGAGTGCGAGAGGGAGACGGCTTATGCGCGTGCGCGACCGGTGGCATCCGGCCGCCCGGCCGCGCACGGCATCCCACTGGACGCCCAAGAGGTAAGCTCCCGCGGCCGGGGCGCTACACCCAGCGTCCTCTTTTCCCAGGAGTCTCTGGCGAAGCAGCGCCGGAGGAATCGCAGCGGCGGCCTGAGCGGTAGAGCGTCTCCCTCCACTTCCCGGGCGTCGAGCGCGCTGCCGTGCGCGGCGGTGTGGCCGGCGCCCTACGGGCCGCGCCCGCGCATAAGCCGTCTCCCCTACTCCTTTCGGGTACCGATACCGGTGCCCTTCTGGTTCTCACTCGGCTTCGCCTCCTGGCCCCCATCCGGCTTCGCCTCCTGGTCCTCCTTCCGCTTGTCGTTATCCTGCTACGCAGGGTCGGGAGGAGGTCGAGGCGGTGTACGAGCAGTTCGGCGGGCTGGTCGATCAGGCGGCCCGGACGGTCACCTTCAAGCTCTTCGTGCCGGACGGCGACCGGGCGCCCTACCAGTACGAGGGCGGCGGGATGCCGCGTATCCGGCGGGTGGGGGTCACGGGCAGCTTCCAGGACCCGGCCACCCGGGCGTGGAACACCGCCGCGCCGGCGCCGCTGGCGGCGGAGGATTACGTCGACCCGGTGGACGGGCTGTTCAAGGGCGTCGTCTACGCCCACACCACGGCGCCCCTGCCGGACGGCTTCTACGAGTACAAGTACCTGGTCACGTTCGAGAACGGGATGCAGCGCTTCGTCACCGATCCCTGCGCCCGCTACGGCGGCGGCAGCGACCAGAACTCCGGCTTCGTCGTCGGCGGGCGCTCGGAGACGGTGCAGCCCATCCGCGACCGCCTGCCCTACGGCGACCTGCGCATCTACGAGCTGATGATCGACGACTTCACCGCCGGCTTCCGCGCCGGGGACGAGTCCCCCCTGCAGGCCGTCGCCCGCAAGCTCGACGCGCTCGTCGACCTCGGCGTCAACGCCGTGGAGTTCATGCCCTGGTTCGCCTGGACCTACGCGGACGACCCGCAGCGCGACTTCAGCTGGGGCTACAACCCGGTGCAGTACTTCTCCGTGGCCCACAAGTACACGAACAACCCGACGGACGAGACGGACAAGCTGGTCTACCTCAAGCGCCTGATCAGCGCCTGCCACGAGCGCGGGCTGCACGTGATCATGGACGGCGTCTTCAACCACGCCGACGCTGCGCCACCGGATCGGGGGTTCCCGTACTACTGGCTCTACGAGGACCCGGCGGACTCGCCCTACGTCGGCAACTTCGCCGAGCACGCCTACTTCCAGGACCTGGACTACGCCAACCGCTGCACCCTGGAGTACATCCGCGACGCGTGCTTCTACTGGATCGACGAGTTCCGCATCGACGGCATCCGGCTGGACAACACGCTCGGCCTCTACCGCCCCGGAGACCGGGGGCGCGGGCTGCCCAAGCTGCTCTCCGAGCTGCGGGCCGGTCTCTCCCGCCGCGGGCAACGCAACTTCGCTCTCGTCCTCGAGCACAGCTGGGACTACGGCGCGGTGGACGTGACGAACAAGGTCGGCGCCACCGGCTGCTGGCTCGATCCCTTCCGCAGCCGCTGCATGGCCTACCTGGGCGACCGGCCGCAGGGGGTGCCCCAGGTGGAGGCGGAGCTGATGCGCCTGCTGGACGCGGCGCGCGACTTCGGCGAGGGGCGGGCGCCCACGATCTACGTCGAGAACCACGACCACCGCCGCTTCATGCGCAAGGCCGGCGGGCGCGACTCCTGGTCCCTGACCCAGCCTTACCTGATCGCCCTCTTCACCAGCCCGGGGGCGACGCTGATCTACAACGGGCAGGAGTTCGGCCAGGACGACGACATGCCCGAGCCGGGGGAGCCGGGCGACCGCGTCGTCCCCCGGCCGGTGGACTGGAGCCTGCGCGAGCGCGAGCCGGGGCCCGCCATCTTCCGCTGCTACCGGCGGCTGATGCGGCTGCGGGCCCGCCACCCCGGGCTGCGCTCGCCCAACGTCTACCCCACCGGCTGGGACGGCGCCCGGACGCGCCCCGACGCCGCCGGCTTCGGCTTCGATCGCGAGCGCAACCTGGTGGTCTACCACCGCTGGGGGGAGGACGACGCCGGACGCCTGGAGCGCTTCTACGTGGTGCTCAACTTCTCGCCCGACGCCCGCCACGTCGCGTTCGAGGTGCCGGACGCTGGCCCCTGGCGCGACCTGCTCGGCGGGACCACCGCGCAGGTCAGCGAGGGGCGGCTGCGCGCCGACGTCGGCGGCAACTGGGGGGCCATCTTCCACCGGACGTACTAGCCCGCGCCGGCCGGGCGCTACGAGCCGGCGCCGGCGCCGGCGGGCGCCGCCGGGACGGGCGGCGCGGGCGCCCGGGCCGCCGGGCCGGGCTGGTGGCCCAGGCGCCGGGCGGCGAGGACGATCAGCAACACCGCGCCGGCGGCGAAGACGGCGTTGCCCACCAGATCGACGGCCGGCGGCGTCGGGACCACCGGACTCTCCGGGAAGGCGTGCCAGGCGTAGGTCAGCAGGGCCCCGGCGACGAGGCCCAGCCGCTGGGCGTCCCCCCACCCGGGGCGCCGCGACCAGACCAGGATCGCCACGGTCGCCGCGGCGTAGAGGGCGAGCAGGGCGAGCACCGCGACGGCGGCCGGGACGCTCCGGGGCAGGGCGCTCAGGAGCATGAACAGGGCGCCGGCGAGCAGGGCGAAGCCCCCGGTCAGCCAGCCGCTCGGCGCCGCCGGGCCGCGGGCGGCGCCGGCGCGGTGGGGCAGACGGAGGGCGACGACCACCAGCAGCACCACCACCAGCGCCGCCCCGAGCAGCTGGGGCGTGGTGGCCCGGTACGGCCACGTGGCCAGATTGAAGGCCGTGGTCACGGCGATCCCGACGGCGAAGAGCGCGGCGGTCACGGCCAGACCGATCCGGCCGAGCCAGGGCGCCGTCTGGCGCTCCGGGGTCAGCAGCTCCACCGTGGCCACGGGCACGCTGATGCTCCACACGGTGTGCAGGCCGAGCACGTAGAGCGTCCAGGGCAGGCCGATGCCGAGCGCGGGCACGAACCCGTAGTCCAGCAGGCGCTGACCGGCGTAGTCGGGGTTGAACAGGGATTGGGTGGTCAGCCCCTCTTCGAGCACCCCGTAGGCCAGGGCGAGCAGCACCAGGGACGGCCAGCCCTGGCCCCGGCGGCGCACCACCTCCCGGATCAGCAGGGCGCCCCCGCCGTAGAGCGGCGCGAGCGCGATCAGCGCCGGGAGCATGGTCAGCGGCAGATTGCCGAGCAGGAACTCGGCGACGAGCGGGGCGAGCAGAAACAGCCCGACGGCGGGCGCGACGCGACGCAGCGTGGACGACATGGCGACCTCTCTCTCTCCCGGCCGGGGGCGCGCCCGGGCGCGCCCCCGGCCCGCGAATCCGAGCCAGCAGAGCGCATGCCACAGCGCGGGCCGTCCCCGAAGCGCACGGCGTCGCCCCAGGACATCCGGCGGCGCCCGGCGGCGCCCGGGATCGAAACACGTTCCCCGCGGCGGGCGTCCTATCAGCGGTAGGATGGTCCTGCGGTCCAAGGGCCGGCTCCCCGGGTTGTGCGCGGGGGCCGTGGCGCCGGTAACGACGGCGTCCTATGG
>DATLLM010000248.1:0-9931 GCA_035537855.1 Chloroflexota bacterium
GACCGGCTGACCCTGGACGCCGTGCCGGACGCCTGGGACGGGGCGCCGAAGCTGGCCGGGGTGGACGTCGCCTTCATCCGCGACCCCCTGGCCCGCTTCAACGCCCTCAAGACGGGCGAGATCGACCTGATGCTCTACACCGCATCGGACGCCCTCCCCCAGATCAAGGCGACGCCGGGGCTGCACTTCAAGGCGACGCCCACCGCCGAGCTGGTCTGGGTGCAGCTCAACCACCGCCGCCCGCCGTTCGACGAGGTCGCCGTGCGCCAGGCCCTGGCCGCCGCGATCGACCGCCAGCCGATCGCCACGACCGTGCTCAACGGGGCCTACGACGCTTTCGACAGCGTCTACCCGCCGACCCTCCCGTGGGCCGTGCGGGGGGTGATCAAGTACGACGCCGCCGGGGCGAAGAAGCTCCTGGACGACGCCGGCTGGCGCCCCGGCCCGGACGGAATCCGGGTCAAGGACGGCAAGCGCCTGGGCTTCGAGCTGCTGCACTACCCCCAGCAGCCGGACTCCAAGCCGATGGGCGAGGCGATGCAGGCCCAGCTCAAGGCCGCCGGCTTCGACGTCCGCCTCAAGCAGGTGGACGACATCACGGCGGTGTTCAAGAGCCGGGAGTACGACGCCGGGATCCGCTACAACTCGATGCAGAAGACGGGCAACCCGATGAGCATCCTGAACACCAACTTCCGCACCGACAGCCCGGGCAACGAGGGCGGGTGGGGCTCGGCCGAGCTGGACGCCCTGATCCGGCGCCTCAACGTGGAGTTCGACGAGCGGGCCCGCACCGACCAGCTGCGGCAGGTGCAGGAGCACTTCCGGAAGGACGTGCCGATCACCTTCAGCGTGAGCAAGCGCTGGTCGGCCGCCGTGGTGGACGCCTACTCGGACTACGTCGCCTCGCACGACAACCACGCCTACGTGGTGACCAAGGACACCGCCCCCGCGCCGGGCAAGGCCCGCTGAGCGGGCCGAGCGCGGGGGCGGCGCCGAGGCCGCGGCCGAGGCTCAGAGGCTGAGGCGCAGCACGCCGGCGTAGTGGAGGGCGCTCCCGGCGAGCACGAAGAGGTGCCAGACGGCGTGGGCGTAGGGCATCCGGCGGAGGAGGAAGAAGACCACCCCGGCCGAGTAGCACAGCCCGCCGGCCACGAGCAGCCCCACCCCGTCCCGGCCGAGGGCCGCCATCAGGGGCTCGGCCACCAGCACCGCCAGCCAGCCCATGGCCAGGTAGGCGGCGCAGGCCACCACCTCGGAGCGCCGTCCGCCGAGGACCTCCCAGAGCATCCCCGCGACGCCCAGGGCCCAGACGGCGACGAGCAGCGCCGTGCCCCGGCTGCCGCCGACGGCGGTCAGCAGGAACGGCGTGTAGGTGCCGGCGATCACCAGGTAGATGCAGACGTAGTCGAGGGTGAGGGTCAGGCGCCGCACGCGCGACGAGGTGGTGACCGTGGCCAGGTGGCAGAGCGTCGAGGCGGCGAAGAGGCTGATCAGGCAGACCCCGTAGACGGCGATGGCCAGGGCGTGCCGCGGCTCCTGCGGCGCCCGCACCTGGAGGGCGAGGGCGGCGACCCCGGCGAGGCTGAGCACGACGCCCGCCCCGTGGGTCAGGGTGTTGGCCCGCTCTTCGGGACTGAGGGCGCGGACGGCGCGGACGAGTCGAGTCATGCTGGGGGGCGGCGGCCTCGCGTCTCCGGCGGCGGCGGCGGCGGCGGCGCGGACGAGGGCCACGCACTCCCTTATCGCACTCTACGTGCCAGCGCGATCGGATTCGAGTATGCCGCCCGGACACCGCCGTCCGGCGGGACGGCGGCCCTCCGGGGGAGGGCCGCCGTCCCGCCGCGCGGCGCCATCAGCGCAGCCGGGTGCGCCGGACGCCCGCGCCGCCGTCCGGACGGTCTAGACCGCGATCAGCTCCCGCCAGGAGTAGCGCGGCTTCCAGCCGAGGGCGGCTTTGATCCGCTCGGCGCTGACCATCGATTGCCCGCCGCTCAGCCCGGCGGCCAGCTCGCGGAACGCGGGGTCGATGCGGGGGAGCAGCGCGGACAGCGGCTCCGTCGCCAGGGCGTCGTCGGCGACGACGTTGTACACCTCGTCCCGGACGACGTCCGCCGGCGCCTCGAGGGCCAGCCGGAAGGCCGCCGCCAGGTCGCGCACGTCCACGTACCCGAAGAGGTTGCCGCTCCAGGGGTCGCCGCCGGCCGGCGCCGGGCCGGCGGTGCGGGCCACGGCCTCCCGCACGGCCGTCTCGTACTGGTCCGGCTGGACGACCCACGGCGGGCGGATCGAGCAGACCCGCAGATCGCAGCGCCGGTGGAAGCCGTGGGCGATCTCCTCGCCCACCATCTTGGACAGGCCGTAGGCGTCCTGGGAGAGGTCGGGGTGCTCCTCGTCGAGGGGCAGGTAGCGGGGGTAGAAGGGGCGGTGCTGCCAGGCGTAGCCGTAGGCGCTCTGGCTGCTGGTGGAGACCACCAGGGGCACGTCCACCATCACGGCCGCCTCGTGGGCGTTGAAGGTGCCCATCACGTTGGTGCGGAAGACCGTCCCGTTGGGGTACGTCCGCGGGGCCGGGATGGCCGAGAGGTGGGCGATGGCGTCCATCCCGTCCGCCACCTCCGCCACCTGTCCCAGGTCCTCGTGGTCGCCGATCCGGTAGCGCACCCCGGGGACGCGGTGCCCCCGGCGCCCCCCCGGCGCCGCTTGATCGAACGACACCACCGTGTGCCCGTGCTCGACCAGCGTCTGGCAGACGTGGGAGCCGATGTTCCCCGCCCCCCCGGTGACCAGTATCTTCATCGCCGTCGCGTCCCCTTCGAGTGGCTGTTCTGGACGGTGCCCCGTCGACCCCGAACCGGCGGTGAGCGGCCGGCAGCGCGGCGCCCCGCGCGGCGCCGGCGGGCGTTCCCAGTATCATCGCCGTGTCCGTCCGCCAGCAAGCAGCACGACGCCGAACGCCCCAGGGAGGCAAGGAGGGACCCGTGGGTCAGACGCCCGTCCGCGCGGACGCGTTCGCCCGCTGGCTGGCCGCCGAGCGGCGCTCGATCCCGCCGGCGGCGGCCGGGCTGCTGGGCTTGACCCTGCTGGTCACGTCCGCCGGCTTCTACCGCCTGGTCTACTTCATCAGCCTGGGCTACGCCTTCTCCGTCGTCGCCCTGGCCAAAGCGACGGCGCTGCGCTTCTGGCCCAACCGCACCCCGGCGGCCGCCTTGCAGGGGGCGCTGCTGGCCGCCTGGGGGCTACGCCTGGGTGGCTACCTGCTGCGCCGCCAGCTCGAGCCCTCCTACCGGGAGCAGCTGGCGGCGGTCGACGCCCGCAACGCGGCCGTCCCCCTCCCCCGCCGCGCCCTGATCTGGGGCGGCGTCTCCTTGCTCTACCTGCTGATGTTCGCGCCCAACCTCTTCGCCTGGGCCACCCCCCGCCGCCGGCAGCGGTACGGGACGGGGCTGCGCGCCGTCCGCGCCGCCGGCCTGGGCACGATGGCGGCCGGACTCGCCCTGGAGGCGGTCGCCGACCGGCAGAAAGCGGACTTCAAGCGCCGCCACCCCCGGCGGTACTGCGACGTCGGGCTCTACACCGTCGTGCGCTGCCCCAACTACCTGGGGGAGATCACCTTCTGGCTGGGCAGCTGGCTCGCCGGCCTGCCCCTCTACACCTCGCTCGCCCGCGCCCTGTCCGCCCTCGCCGGCCTGGTCTGCATCGTGCTGATCATGCTCGGCTCGACCAAGCGCCTCGAACGGGGCCAGGACGAGCGCTACGGCGCCCTGCCGGCGTACCGGGAGTACGCCGCCGGCGTGCCGGTGCTCATCCCCTTCGTCCCCCTGTACAGCCTGCAAGGCGTCCGCGTCTACCTGGAGTAGTCCGCTGCGCCGTCCGGCGCCGCCGGCGGCATCGCGTCCAGGTGGCGCTCGAGCGCGTCCAGCCGGGCGGCCCACAGCCGGCGGTAGGGCGCCAGCCAGGCGTCGATCTCGGCCAGGGGCTCCGGACGCAGCCGGTACCAGCGGCGCTGGGCGTCCTGGCGCACCTCGACCAGTCCGGCGTTCTTCAGCACGCGCAGGTGCTTGGAGACGGCCGGCTGACTCAGGGTCAGCCGCTCCACCAGCGCCCCGACCGGGCGCTCCCCCTCCCGCAGCAGGTCGAGGATGCGCCGCCGCTGGGGCTCGGCCAGGATCTCGAACGTCGACGTCACTGGCCTCAACATAACGCGCGCCTTATATGCGAGTCAAGGAACGTGCGGCCGGGGGCCGCCGGCGCCGCCATCAGACCTCGAGCACGAGCAGCTCGACCAGGTCGAGCCGGGGCAGCCCGAGGCGCACCGTGCCGTCCGCCTGCTCGAACGGCACCGCCTCCCCGCTGGAGCCCGCGGTCACCGCGCGCACCGTCCCGGCGGTGCGCACGCTCAGCGTGCGCCCCTCGAACGCGGCCGGCTCGAAGTAGCTGCGGTCCTGGTGGCCGGAGCCGTTGACCAGGTGCACCAGGGTGGCCCCGCTCGACGGCTGGACGTCCACCGTCACCTCGACCACCGGCGGCAGGTCCGTCTCGATCTGGCGCCCGCCGGCGACGCTGCCGACGGCGTGGGCCAGCAGGGAGCGGTACTCGGGCAGGCTGTGGCCGTAGAAGAGGGCGTCCACCGGCCAGGGGAAGTAGGCCGTGCGCCCCCGGCCGTGGCGCTGCCAGAGCAGGCCGGGGTGGTCCGTCTCCAGCTCGTCGTCCCACCAGCACTTCTCCGGCGGGCCGTAGCGGGAGGGGCCGATCAGGGTGAAGCTGGGCGTCGCCCCGTCCCGGGCCTGGACGTAGAGGAAGGCCCGGTCGATCGCCACCACGTCCGTCTCGGGCAGGTCGGCCAGGTCGGCCCGGTCGGTCAGCCGCAGGTAGCTGCCGCGCAGCTCCCGGTCGCCGTCGCGCCGGGCCAGCACGCGTCCCGCGCCGAGCGATTCGAGGGCGATCTGCCCCTCGGCGTTGGGTCTGCCTGCGGCGTCCCGGGTGGCCGTCTCGAACGTGGCCACCAGGCCGCCCCCGGCCGCGACGTAGGCGTCGAGGATGGCCGTCTGCGCCCCGGACAGGGCGGCGCAGTTGGGCAGCACCACCGCCTTGTAGCGCTTCAGGCGCCCGTCCGCCTCGGCCGCCGCCAGCCGGCTATCCGGCAGGACGTCGAAGGGGATGTGACTCTCCGCCAGGGCGCGGTAGACGCCCCGGAACGCGGCCAGGGCCAGCTCCGCGCCGCGGTTGCCGTAGGCCTCCTCGGCCTGCGTCGGGGCGAGCACGAGGACGTCCGAGGCCGGCTTGCGCCCCTCGTACCAGCCCTGGTTGCGCTTGTGGAACTGCAGCCCCCGGCGCACCGCCTCGTAGTTCTTGCGGTCGAGCTGGTTGCGGGTGTGCCCCAGGATGTAGGAGTACGGATTGGCCCCGTTGGCGATCACCTGGGCGAGGGACAGCTGCACCATCCCCGGCTGCTCGGCGGTGAAGCGGTAGGGGATGTCCCAGAACATGACGCAGTTGATCGCCACCGGGCGATCGGGGTGGGCCGAGCGGGAGGTCTTGGCCACGTCGCCGGCGTGGTAGCGCCACAGCGGCAGGGGCCGGTCGACGGCGTTGTTGATCTCGTGGAAGGTGACGTCCGGGTTGGAGTTGAGCAGCAGGCAGACGTCCGGGCGGCGGGACTTGATCAGCGCCCGCACGCGGCCGGCGATGTCGTCCAGCATCTCCCGGGTGTAGCGCTTCCAGACGGGGTAGGCGGGGTCGTCGTAGGTCTCGGCCAGGGGCAGGTCCATCCCCCCGGAGAACGCGGCGAAGCGCCGCCGGCAGTTGCTGCACTGGCAGATGCCGTGGTAGGTGCGGGAGTAGTCCCGCAGGGCCATGCTGAACATGTTGAAGAAGAAGGCGTCGACGGCGTAGTTGTCCAGGATCTCGTTGATGACCTCGAGCGACTTCTCCTGGTAGTAGGGGCCGCTCGGGCAGGCCGAGTAGAGGCCGTTGTAGATCTGGCGCTCGCCCTTGGGGGAGAGGTAGCACCAGTCCGGGTGGGCCTCGAAGACGTCCCGGTGCACCTTGGAGAAGTCGCAGCGGGCCATCACCCGCACGCCGCGCCGGTGCGCGGCCGCGACGGCGTCCCCGATCAGGTCGCCGCTCGGGCGGTCCTTGAGCCACGGCGAGGGGTGCTGGTGGGGCAGCCGGGACGGGTAGTGGGAGACGATCCCCCCCGCGTTGAGCAGCCAGACGTCGGCCCCGAAGCCGACGATGTCGTCGACGACGGCGTCCACGTCCATCCCCGAGTCCACCTCGCGGATGTTGGTCTGGAAGATCCGGAAGGGGCGGTGCCACCAGCCGCCGTCGGCTCCGGCGGTGGCCCCGGTGGCGGGCGCGGTCGCGGGCGTAGCGGTCACGTGCGGTGCGTCCTTTCTCTCGCTCTCTCGCGCGCTCGCGCGACGCCCCGTCCGCCACGGCGACCGGCGCCTCCCCGCCGCCGCCGCCGGCCACCCGACCGGCCGCCCGGGCCTTCGAGGGTGCGTCGCGCATGCAGCAGTGTGTATACAGTAGGCGGTCGGCTCCCAGCAACGCGGGCCGGCCCGCGCGCGGCGGATGGCGATCGGCGATTGGCGACCGGTAAGGGGAGGTTGCGATGGCAGAGACGGGGACGGGGATGACCCGGCGGCGGGCGACGGCCGCCGCGCTCGGGGGGGCGACCGGTGGGGCGATGCTGCTCGCGCTCGGGGCCTGCGGTCCGGCCGGAGCGGGGACGCCACCGGCGAAGGAGGCGGCGCCGGTGCGGTTCTCGTTCTGGAACGCCCGCGCCTTCGACCTGATGGAACAGCACATGATCGAGGTCTACCGCGAGAAGAACCCCAACGTGACCGTGGAGTACGTCCCGGCCGCCGACCGCGGGGTGACCGGCTCGGACGCGGAGCAGGTCAACGGCCTGATCATCCGGGCCACGGCCGGGGGGACGATCGACATCGCCAAGGTCGAGGCCTCGCGCATGCCGTTCGCCCTGTGGGCCCGCAAGGCCATCCTCTCGCTCAAGAAGTTCGGCGGGGACAAGCTGGCCAGCACCCTGCTCAATCCCACCCTGATGAACTTCGCCGGGGACACCTGGAGCCTCTCCTACGAGGCCAGCGTGCGCGGCCTGATGTACAACGGGAGCATGTTCCGGACCGCCGGCCTCGACCCGGACCGCCCGCCCCAGACCTGGGAGGAGGTGGTCAGCATGGGCCAGCGGCTGGCCGCGCCGCCCGAGCGCTTCGCCTACACCTACCCCATCAACAACCTGTTCAAGACGCTCGACCAGATCTGGATGAACGGCGGGGACATCTTCGACCGCCAGTACCTGCCGACCAAGGCCACCTTCACCCGGCGGGAGGTGCAGGAGGTCTACCAGTTCCAGTACGACCTGGTGCACAAGTACGGCATCGCCCCGGACAAGGCCATCTCCAACGCCGCCCTGTCCGGCGCCGAGGCGATGGAGTACGGCGACGCCAGCAGCACCCCCGCCTTCCGGGCCAAGCAGCCGGAGGCGGACTGGCGGGTGGTCAAGATGTTCCGCCAGAAGGCCCAGAGCGACTGCTTCGTCTCCGCCGCCGGCTCCGGCCTGGTGCTGTTCAATGCCTCGGCCGCCCCCGAGGCGGCCTACCAGTACATGGCCTGGCTGGTGGGCGACGAGGCGCAGCGCATCCACTCCCTGATCACGCCCGGCGGGCTGACCATGGACCAGATCGGGACGACCGGCATCTTCCCCGGCAACAAGCGCGTGGCCGCCGACCCCTACTGGGACACCAATCCCCTGGTGAAGGGCATGAACAACTGCGTCACCGGCATCCGCGCGGCGGCGACCAGCCCGGTGTTCACCGAGATCAACACCATGCTCAGCGACATGCAGGTGCAGATCCTGGCCAAGAAGGTCAGCGTCCCGGACGCCCTGGCGGACGCCCAGCGCCAGGGCCAGGCCCTGCTCGACAACGACGTGAAGTCGAATCCCGACCTCTACGCCACCGCCAGGTAGGGCGCCCCGATCCGTCCCGATCCGTCCCGATCCGTCCCGATCCGCCCCGATCCGTCCCCGGCCGGCGGTTCCGCAGCCTCGCGCTTCAGGAGGACCCATGCCCCCAATCGACGTCGTGCTCACCACCGTCGCCTACGACGGCGACCACCTGGAGCGCCTGCGCCAGGCCTTCGCCCCCGCCGAGCTCGTCCGCCGGCGGCGGGACGACGCCGCCGGCATCGCCGCCGCCCTGCAGACGGCGGACGTCGCCGTGCTCGGCGGCGATCTGGACGAGCGCTACCTCGACGCCCCCCGCCTGCGCTGGATTCACTGCGACCACGCCGGCCTGAATCGCTCGGCCCGCCCCGAGGTCTTCGCCCGCGGCCTGCTCGTCACCAGCTCAGCCGGGCGCTCCTCCCCCGTGCTGGCCGAGCACGCCATCATGTTCATGCTCACCCTGGCCTACCGCTTCACCGCCTTCCTCGAGGCCCAGCGCGAGCACCGCTGGGGCGTCCCCGACCAGGACAGCCTGCGCGGCCTCTACGGCCGCACCGTGGGCATCGTCGGCCTGGGCAACACCGGCGTCGAGCTGGTCGGCCGCTGCCGCGCCCTGGGGATGCGCGTCCTCGGCTACCGCCGGCGCGCGGCGGACGTCCCCGGGGTCGACCGCCTGTGGAGCGCGGCCGCGGGCGACGCGCTCGACGGGCTGCTCGCCGAGAGCGACTTCGTCGTCCTCGCCGTGCCCCTCTCCGACGCCACCCACCACCTGATCGGGGAGCGCGAGCTGCGCCTGATGCGCCCCTCCGCCGTGCTGGTGAACATGGCCCGCGGGGCGGTGATCGACGAGACCGCCCTGCTGCGGGCCCTGCGCGAGGGGTGGATCGCCGGCGCCGGGCTGGACACCTTCGCCCAGGAGCCCCTCCCGGCGTCGAGCGAGCTGTGGGACGCCCCCAACACCCTGATCACGCCCCACGTCACGCCCCAGGTGCCGGACCGCACCGGGCGCTCTCTGGACATCATCGTGGAGAACGTGCGCCGCTACCGGGCGGGGGAGCCCCTGCTCAACCTCCTGCGGCCCGAAGACGTCTACACCAGGGGCTGAGCGCCGCTCAGCGCCGGCGCGCCGGCCCTAGCACTCCACGTCCTTGCCCTCGCTGCCGAAGACCGCCATCCGCTCCTCGGGGCTGGTTTTGGCCGTGCCCTCGGGGATGAAGTGGAACTGCAGCGCCCGGCGCCGGCGCGCCGACCGGCTCGGCGGCGTCCCGTGGTGCAGCAAGCCGTCGAAGAACAGGAGCCCGCCCGGCCGCAGGGGCACCGCCGCGATCTTCCCCAGCTCGACGCTGGTGTCGCAGATCTGCCAGTCCCGCCGCCGGAAGTGCACCACCGGCCCCGCGGCCTGCGTCCCCGGGATGATGTGCATGCAGCCGTTCTCGATCACGGCCTCGTCGAGGGCGATCCAGCAGCCGAGCACCGGCGTGCCCATGGGCAGATTGAAGAAAGCGTGGTCCTGGTGCCAGGGCTTCTCCCGCCCGATCAGCGGCGGCTTGAGCAGCGCCTGGTCGGCCCAGAGGGAGGGCGTCGGGCCGCCGGCCTCGCCCGGGCGGGCCAGCAGCCGGGAGACCACCGCCTGCAGCTCCGGCTTCGTCTCCATCGCCTTCAGCCGCGCGTCGTGCTCGACGTAGTAGATGAGCTTGCGCACGTAGTCTTGCTTCTCCTCGCGAGTGAGGGTCGGCAGCTTCTCCCGCGCCTTCAGCTCGTACTGGATCCCCCGGTACCCGGCCACCTTGCCGTCGATCAGATCGAGCAGCCCGTCGACCGCGTCGGCCACCTCCCGCGGCGTGAACGCGTCCTGCACCACCAGGAAGCCGAACTCGCGGAAGAAGGCGATCGCCTCGTCGTCCACGGCGCCCAGCCCGCTGATCCCGGTGGCGATGCTCTGGGCCCGGTAGAGGTCGTGGT
>DATLLM010000249.1:0-6200 GCA_035537855.1 Chloroflexota bacterium
CGGCGTCCGCCCCCGCTCCCGTGCGTCGTGGCCAGCTTCAACGCGGCGGCGGGCGCCGCCGGGAACAGCGACCACAGAAGGGCGACGGCCCCGGTCACGAACGGGGCGGCGACGCTGGTGCCGCCCGACCTCAACGACCCGCCCGCACGGCCGAGGCTCGTCACGCCCACCCCCGGGGCGCTCAGTCCCCGCCGCCCGATGCCGTGGCCGAGGTTCGTGAGAGCGAGGGGTCGGCCGGTCAGATCGCAAGCCGCGACGGGGATCACCCACGGGTGACGGGTGAGCGCGCTCCCGCCAAGCACGCCCTGGTTGCCCGCCGCAACTACTACCAGCACCCCGCGGCGGGCGGCATAGTCGAGCGCCGCCGCCAGTTCGCGCTCCTCGCGCATGGCGGGCTGCGCGAAGGCGGCGCTCACGTTCAGCACGCAGGCGCCCGCGTTGACACAAGCTATCAGTGCCGCCGCGAGCTCGGCCGGCGCGGTGCTCGGCAGCACTTCGGGCGACTCGCTGAGCCCCGGCGCCTCCAGAAAGATGGGGCAAACGAGGAACGTGCAGCCCGGGCAGATGCCCGGGGCGCCGCCGCCCCGCGCCCCCGCCAGCAGGCCGGCGACAAACGTGCCGTGTCGGCAGGCGATGCTGTCCTCACCGGTGCACGCCGCCGGACACCCGCCGGGCACACCACGCACGCTCGCGGCGCTGAGATCCGGGTGTGTCGTGTCGACGGGACCGTCGAGGAGTCCGACCACGATCTCGGGGCGGCCGCTGGTCTTCGTCATCAGCGGCACCAGCCCGACCAGGTCGAGCGGGTTGGTCACTGCGCCCCCTCTCCCCAGCGACTGGCACCCACTCCAGCCGCCACAAGTCAAGGCGGTAACTGACGGCGGTGAGTCTACCCAGAGTCGCTCCCGCTGTCTAGTGGACTGTCTCAGAAGTTCTGACCTGTACCGCGTCTGGTCGTGGGGCGGGGGGAGCCGCGATGATCTGGGCCACGGAGGTGCTGCGGTGGCCCATCCTTCGGTCTTCGTGCGCGCGCTGGAGTCGGCGGAGTTCGCCCACCTGGGGCGCCTGCGCCGGTCGCGGCGGGCGGCCGTGCGCCAGCGGGCCCAGATCCTGGTGGCCTCGGCGCTGTACGCCACCGTCCCGGAGATCGCGCGGGTGCTGGCGCCGGACGAGTCGCACGTGCGCAAGGTGATCCACGCCTTCAACGCGCACGGGTGGGAGCGCCTGAACCCAAAAAGCCGGTGGTGGGCGGCCGGCGCGCCTTGAGCCGGCCGCCCGCGACCGTATCCTGGCCATCGCCCTGGCCCCGCCGCGGGCGTGCGGCGAGCCGCTCACCCGCTGGTCGCTCCGGCGGCTGCGCGCCCACCTGCTGCGGCGGCGCATCGGGCCGCCCGTCTCGACCGAGACACTGCGCCGCCTGCTGCGCGCGGCGAACGTGTCGTTCCAGCGTACGCGCACCTGGAAGCGCAGCACCGACCCGCGCTTCGAGGCGAAGGCCGCCCGCGTGCTGGCCCTGTACCGGCGCTGCCCCCCGGCGGGCGTCGTGGTGTGCTTCGACGAGTTCGGGCCCGTCAGCCTGCGGCCCTACCCCGGCCACTGCTACGCCCAGCGCAAGCGCCCGCCGCGCCAGCGGGCGACCTACTCCCGCCGCGGCGGGGTGGGCTACTTCTTCGGCGCCTACGACGTCCACGCCGACACCCTGTTCGGCGGCTACCGCCGGGCCAAGGACGCCGCCCAGGTGCTCGCCTTCTACCGCACGATCCGCCGCCGCTACCCGGCAGGGCGGCGCGTCTACCTGGTGGGCGACAACCTCTCCACCCACTGGACGCCGGCCATTCGGGCCTGGGCGGCGCGCCGCAACGTCGAACTGGTCGCCACCCCCACCGCCGCCAGCTACCTGAACCGGATCGAGTGCCACTTCCAGCCCCTGCGCGAGTTCGTCCTCAACGCCGCCGACTACGCCAGCCACGCCGACGTCGCCCGCGCCCTCCGCCGCTACGTCCGGCGCCGCAACAGCGACCACGCCACCAGCCGCATCCGGCTCCTCGAATCCAGGTCGCAAGTTGCGTGACACTCCACTAGCCGGTACGCCCCGCGAGATCGACGGCAACCTCTATCCGGACTGCTGGGGCGTCTTCCACTCGGACCGCCTGGTGCACCCGGTGGACGTCTCGGACTGGCCGGTCCGGATCGATAGCCGCCGCCAGCTCTTCTTGGACGACTACCTCATCGCCGCCCGCGACGGGCTGCGTCGCGTGCTCCACCGGCCGGGCAAGCACCCCCGGAACCCCGTGATGGTGGGGGAGACCGCGTGGGAGGGCGGCCCGCGCTGGGGGCCGGTGCTCGCCCACGTCCTCCGCGACGCTCGGACCGGTCGCTTCCGCCTCTGGTACCGCTCCCGCGTCCGCTACGAGGCCAACGGCCGCACCTATAGCGACCCCAACCTTTACGCTGAGTCCGCCGACGGCCTACGCTGGGAGCGCCCCAACCTCGGCCTCTTCGATTGGCAGGGCTCTCGGGACAACAACATCATCCTGCCAGCGGGGGACCTGCGTGGGCTGATCCACCGGCCGCAGGAGGCCGCCGCGCCGTGGACGGCGGTCTGGGAGCACAACAGCCCGGCGCGCTCGCCAGACGGCATCACGCGCGAGGGCTACCACGTCTACACCTCGGTGGACGGCATCCGCTGGTCGTACGCCCACCTCTCGGTGCCGCACGGCCCACGCCGCCCCGCCGCGGCGGGCGGGTCGCCCCTCCCGCTCCCGCGTCTGGGCGACACCGGCCACGTCCGCTGGGACTCCGGGCTGCGCACCTTCGTCTGCGACGCCAAGGGCACGGTGCCCCGCGCGGGGGGCGACGCCGTCCCCACCGCCGGCACGCCCGGGGGCGACGGGCACCACCGCTTCCGGCTCCAGATGGAGAGCGACGACCTGGTCCACTGGTCGCGCCCCCGCGTCGTCGCCTTCCCCGACCGACGCGACCTCGCCGCCGGCACCATCGGCTTCTACGGGCTGCTCGGCACCGAGTACGAGAGCCTGCGGATCGGCTACCTGCGCGCGCACCGGCTCGACCCGTGGAAGCGGGTCGACGTCCAGCTCGTCACCAGCCGCGACGGCCGCACCTGGAGCCGCGCCTGCGACCGGGAGGTCTTCCTCCCGCTCGGGCCGGAGGGCAGCTGGGAGCCGGACTACTCGGAGATCAACCACGCCGGCCCGCTGCTCGTCGACGACGAGCTCTGGTTCTTCTACCGCGGCTCCATCCTGGAGCGGCACCGCGGCACCGGTCCCGACCTCCGCAAGGGGCTCGGCCTGGCCACATTGCGCCGCGACGGCTTCGCGTCCCTCGCCGGCGGCACCGGCGGCGGCAGCGTGACCACGCGCCCGCTCACCTTCACCGGCCGGCGCCTCCTGGTAAACGCCACCGCGCACGCCGGCGGCGAGCTGCGCGCCGAGGTCCTGACACACGACGGCCAGCCCCTGCCCGGCTTCACCGCCACCGACTGCCGCGCCGTCCGAGAAGACAGCACCGCCGCCCCGCTCGCGTGGTCTGGCGGCGACGTCGGCCACGCCCGTTCCGATCCCGGCTCCGTCACCCCGCTGCGGCTCCGCTTTCACCTCACCTCGGCCGATCTCTTCGCCTTCTGGGTGGAGTAAGCCGGTGCGCCCGCGCCATCGCGGCGGCCCGGCGGCCCGGCGGCCCGGCGGCCCGGCGGGGATGGTCAGCGGTACCGGGCCCAGGGGCCGCCGGGCTCCTTGGGCACCTCCCGGTCCGGGACCGGCACGTCCGGCCAGGTGTCTCCCGTGCGCGCCATCCACGCCCGTAGCTGCGTCCGCGCACGCTCGAGATCGGCGCGTGCGCCCGCCTCGCCGGCGAGATTGCGCTGCTCGAGAGCGTCCGATCGCAAGTCGTAGAGCTCGTCATCCCCGCCGACGGTCTCTACGTACTTCCACTCCTCCGTGCGCCAGCCGCGCAGCGGGGCCGGCCGCTCGCCCCAGTTGGAAGAGTGGTACTCCAGCCCCACGCCGCCGCCGGCGTGCGGCGGCGCGTCGCTCTCCGCGGACGCCAGCGGCCGCAGGTCCACGCCGTGCATCTCTGGGGGCGGCGCCACGCCGCACCAGCTCAGGATCGTCGGCGCCACGTCGACGTGACTGACCACGCGGCGGGTCTCGTTGGGGCGGCGCAGCCCGCCCGGGGGCGTCACCAGCAGGGGGATGTTGGTCAGGTCGTCGTAGAGCAGGGCGCCCTTGTGGGTCAGCCCGTGCGCCCCCAGCATCTCCCCGTGGTCCGAGGTGTAGACGAAGAGCGTGTCCGCCAACTGGTCGGTCTCCACCAGCGCCGCCAGGAGCAGGCCCACCAGGTGGTCGACGTAGCTCACCGCCCCGTAGTACGCCGCCCACATCGCCCGCAGCTCATCATCGCTCAAGTCCGCGGCCGGCCGCAGCTGCCAGTCGGCGCGGTAGCGGAGCAGGCGCGGCCCGTCCTCGTTGCGCCGCGTCTCTGGCAAGGGCATCCGGTCCCGCAGGTGGTCGTACATGCGGTCGAACGGCCGCGGACTGACGAACGGCGGGTGCGGCTCATGGCACGAGTAGACTAGACAGAACGGCCCGCTCGCGGCCGCGCGGCGCCGGATGTAGTCCGCCGCCCGCGCCACGTCCTGCGCCGACGGATGCCACGCGAGGGGCAGCAGCGACGATCCCACCTGCGTCTCCGGATCGTAGTCCGCGGGGTCGGGGTCGTAGCCGAGCGCCTTGCCGCCGAGCTCCGTCCCCACGCGCCGCGCGAACCGCAAGATCTCGTTCTGCGCGGCGTCGTCGACATCGTAGTCGCCCGAGTGGGTCGTGAAGTCGGTGAAGCCCCTGCGGTCGGTTCCCGTCCCGAGGTGCCACTTGCCGGCATAGGCGCACGCGTAGCCCGCCGTGCTCAGGTAGTCCCCGAGCACATGCACGTCGGGCGAGAGGTGCAGCTCATTCGAGATCGGCCGCTCCTGATGGTTCGAGACCATGCCGGTCGCGTGCGGGTAGTAACCCGACAGCAGCGACGCCCGCGCGGGCGAGCACATAGGCGTGGCGCAGAACGCGGCACGGAACAGCGTCCCCCGCTTCGCCAGCCACTCCAGGTGCGGCGTCCGGACCCCGGGAGCACGCCGCACCGCGGGCATCGTATCCGCCCGCTGCTGATCGCTGATGAAGAGGACGACGTTGGGTCGCGTCGTAGGCACCACGGCCGGAGTATAGGGCCGCTCCGCGGGCGAGGCCGTGAGGTTAGGCTGGGCTGGGGGAGTTCTCGGCGCGGTTGTTCGGCCCCTTGTGTCGCCGGTGCTCGACGCCCGGGTCGCCGTGCCGCCGGTGTCGGCTCCGGGGCGGCGCCCGCCGGAGCCGCGCAGTTGAGGCACTCGGCCGGCTCGTCCCGGCGGGTTACCGCCGCCTGCCACGCGCGCTGTGCCGGTGCCGGGCACGCACACCCCGTCCCGGCGCGCTTGGCGCCCGCCTCCCGTGCACCGCGGCCACCCTGGCCTTCTTCGCCGCCTCGCTCCCGACCGGCTGCGCCCCGCTGCGCACCTGTAGGCCCGTTGTGCCGCCCCTACGGAGGGCGCCTGATCTGTTACGCCCGGGGTGAGTCGAACACCTTCGCGAGTTTCGGGTGACCGTCCCGGCGCTCACCGCCCACGGTCGCAAGGGGAGCGAACCTTCCGATCGCCGAGCAGCACCCCTGTAGTTGCGCATGAAGGGGGAAACCCACCGTCATCGAGCCTTCAACCGGCTGCGTGATGGGGAGAGCAGAGAGTTAGGAAACTGTACCGGTGCCCACTGCCCAGGGTCGTTCCTGGCACTCGGGACTGCGTTCCCAGGAGTAAGCACAAAGAGACACGGCAGGTCACCGCCGCTCGCGGGCGCTCGTTGGCGGGGCCAAATGGGAACGCGGATGGGAACGCCGCTCCGGCAACTCGCCCCGATCCGCATGGGCAGTGCCGGCTCGACCGACCGTCTGTGCGCCGTCACCATCTGCAAGTGCATCGTGCCGCTCGGACCCGGTACGGTTGCGGCGCGGCGGTGACCGTCCCGCGGGCCCGTTAGCCCCAGGGCCTACGCCCCCGGCGGCGCGCCGGTCCACGCCGGGCCCCCGGGCCCGCCGGCGGCCACGCTCTCGGGGGCCGTCGGGCACGGGTGTGGCCCCCTCGGCGTCTTCGCAGCCCGCGGGCG
>DATLLM010000250.1:0-2911 GCA_035537855.1 Chloroflexota bacterium
CAGCCGGCCCCGCCCGCGGCCCCCGGCCAGGACTACGAGGACCGCACGCTCAGCCGCATGCGCGCCGGGATCGCCCGCAACATCGGCCTGAGCAAGCCGGGCATCCCCCACATCTACCTCACCGTGGACGTGGAGACGGACGCCCTGCTGGCCCTGCGCAAGCAGCTCAACGAGGCCGTCGGGGACGACGCCCGGTCGCGCATCTCGGTCAACGACCTGGTCGTCCGGGCGGCCGCCCTGGCCCTGCGCGCGTACCCGGACATGAACGCCTGGTTCGTCGACGAGCCGCCGCCGCGGGTGCGCGTCTTCCGCCGGATCAACGTCGGCATCGCCGTCTCCGTCGAGGGCGGCCTGCTCGTGCCGGTGCTGCGGGACGTGGACGCCAAGTCCCTCGGCGCCCTGGCCCGGGAGGCGAAGGACGCCTACGAGCGGGTCAAGGCGAACAAGCCCCGGCCGGACGAGTACGCCGGCGGCACCTTCACCGTCAGCAACCTCGGCCAGTGGGGCATCGACGAGTTCCAGGCGGTGATCAACCCGCCCCAGGCGGGCATCCTGGCCGTCGGGGCGGCCGCGCCGAAGGCGGTGGTGCGCGACGGCCAGGTGGTGGTGCGCAGCGTGATGCGGGCGACCATCTCGGCCGACCACCGCGTGGTCGACGGCGTCTACGCCGCCGAGTTCATCCAGGAATTCAAGCGCCTGATCGAGGCGCCGTTCGGCTTGGTGATCTAGAGTGAACGTGCAACGCGACGTTTGTCCCTGGCCTCCGGGTGGTGCGGTGCGGACTCGTCGGCAGTCCACCCTGGGGGTACGTACAGATGTCTGAGACAGCGATCGAGCCCTCCCCTTCGGCGATCCCGGCGGCGCCGGACGGCGCCCCCTCGCCGGTCGTCACGGCCGCCCAGGCCGCCGCCGACGGCCCCTTCGACGTGCTCGTGATCGGCGCCGGCCCCGGCGGCTACATCGCCGCCTTCCGCGCGGCGCAGCTCGGCCTGCGCACGATCGGGATCGAGCGGGAGTACGTCGGCGGGGTGTGCCTCAACGTCGGCTGCATCCCGAGCAAGTCCCTGCTCAAGAACGCCTCGGTGATGCGCCTCTTCAAGGACGCCAAGACCTACGGCGTCGAGGTCGGCGAGCTCAAGGCGGACTACGGCAAGGCGGTCGGGCGCAGCCGCGAGGTGGTCAAGCGCTTCGTCAACGGCGTGCGCTTCCTCTACCGCAAGAACAAGGTGGAGCTGGTCGAGGGCGAAGCGAAGCTGGTGTCGAAGGACGCCGACGGGATCACCGTCGCCGTCGGCGACCGGCAGATCAAGACCCGCAACGTGATCGTCGCCACCGGCTCCCGGCCCAACTTCTTCCCCGGCATGGAGATCGACGGGGAGGTGGTGCAGAACTCCTGGCAGACGGTCGTCAATCCGGCCAAGCCGGAGCGGATCGTGATCGTCGGCGGGGGAATCATCTCCTGCGAGATGGCCACCGTCTTCAGCTCCTACGGCTCGGAGGTGACCATCCTGGAGGCCCTGCCGCACCTCCTCCCGGGCATGGAGGAGCGGATCAGCTCCCTGCTCGAGCGCTCCTTCTCCCGGCAGGGGATCAAGTTCGTCACCGGGGTGCGGGTGGAGAGCGCCAGGCGGGAGGGGGACAGGGCGAAGATCGTCTACGGCAAGGACGGCAAGCAGGAGACGCTCGAAGCCGACCGCTGCCTCATCGCCGTGGGCGTCAAGCCCAACAGCGACGGCTTCGGCCTCGAAGCGCTCGGGGTCGAGCTGGAGCGGGGCTTCATCAAGGTCGACGCCCGGATGCAGACCAACGTCCCCGGCGTCTACGCCATCGGCGACGTCGCCCTGCACCCCTACGCCCTGGCCCACGTCGCCTCGGCCGAGGGCGTGCAGGCCGCGAACGCCATCGCCGGCCACCAGGTGCGCCCCCTGAACTACGACAACATGCCCCGCCCGGTGTTCAGCCACCCCCAGGTGGCGGCGATCGGGCTGACCGAGGCGCAGGCCAGGGAGCGCGGCTACGAGGTCAAGGTGGGGGAGTTCCCCTTCAGCGCCCTCGGCAAGGCCGTCGCCGAGAACGACTTCGAGGGCGTGGTGCGCATGGTCGTCGACGCCAAGTACGGCGAGATCCTGGGCTGCCACATCATCGGCCCCGAGGCGACGGAGCTGCTCGCCCAGGTGACCCCCTTCAAGGTCCTGGAGGGGACGTCGCACGAGTTCGAGGAGACCGTCGTCTCCCACCCCACGCTGAACGAGTCGGTGAAGCACGCCGCGCTGATGTCCGAAGGCGCCGCGCTCGAGATCTGATCGGGCGCAGGTCGGGCGCAGGTCGGGCGCAGCTCGCCAGCAGCACAGCATCAGCGGGCCGCCGGTATACCGGCGGCCCGCGGCCGCTCAAGGAGACGCCGGCGGGGGCGCGCGTAGGACCATCGGGGGGGTCGGGTTGCTCCGCCTCAACCGCTTCTCTACCCTCCCTGGGTCATGCGGCACTTTTCACAAGTTACCGAACCGCTACGTTGGGGCCGGCGGGGGGTGGTGGCCACGCTGGCCGCGGCGGCGGCGGCGGCGGCGCTACCCGGACGCGTGTTCGCCTATAACTGCGTCAACGCCGTCATGCGCGACCCCTACTGGGGGCAGTATCCGGGGGTGATTCAGTCCGGCGGGATGGCCGCCGGCGTCGCCGACGCTTTCGCCCGGGAGGGCTTCAGCGTGGACGGGACGCCCGACGTGGGCGCGATCATCTCCTGGCCGCCCGGCGCCTACGGGGCCAGCACCGTGGGACACGTCGGCCTGGTGGACGCCGTGCTCGACGCCGTCACCATGCTCGTGCGCCACGAGAACTGGAACGGCAACCCGGAGCGCACCTACCAGACGGCCCTGCGCCCGGGGATGCGCTTCGTCCACCGCAAGCCGGC
>DATLLM010000251.1:0-2909 GCA_035537855.1 Chloroflexota bacterium
GGTGAGCCCTGAGCCGAATCCGGGAACAGCCCCTCGCCCCCGCCGGGCCCACGGCCGGTACCCTGAGGGCGAGCGAGGATGAGCACCCCCAGCACCCCCAGCACCCCCTGGGCGGCCGTCGGCCGTGTGCGGGCCCGCGTCGGCCGGCGCCTGCGTGGCGAGCGGCCGGACGCCGCCGCCCGTCCCCGCTTGCAGTGGCGCCTCTATCTGGCCATGGTCGGGCCGGGGCTGGTCGCCGCCAGCGCCGGCAACGACGCCGGCGGGATCGCCACCTACGCCTCCGTCGGCGCCCGCTACGGCTACGAGCTGATCTGGGTGATGCTGCTCGTGCTGGTGGGCATGATCATCGTCCAGGAGCAGTGCGCCCGCATGGGGGCGGTCACCGGCAAGGGCCTGTCCGACCTCATCCGGGAGCGCTTCGGCCCGCGCTGGACGGTGGTGGCGATGCTCTGCCTGCTCACCGCCAACGCCGGGGTGATCGTCTCCGAGTTCGTCGGCGTCGGCGCCGCCGCCGAGCTCTTCGGCGTCAGCCGCTACGTCGCCGTGCCCGTCATCGCCGTCCTGGTGTGGTGGCTGATGGTGAAGGGCAACTACCAGCGGGTAGAGCGCTTCTTCCTCGCCCTGACCCTGGTCTTCATCGCCTACCCCATCTCCGCCCTGATCGCCCGCCCGGATTGGGGCCTCGTCGCCCGCGGCGCCCTCGTCCCCACCGTCCGCGCCGATCCGGAGTACATCCTGCTGACCGTGGCCCTGGTCGGCACCACCATCACCCCGTACATGCAGATGTTCCAGCAGGACGCGGTGGTGGAGAAAGGGATCACCGCCGCCGAGCTGCCCTACACCCGGGCGGACGTCGTCGTGGGCTGCGTCTTCGCCAACCTGATCTCGATCTTCATCATCATCGCCACCGCCGCGGCGCTCTACTACCCGGCCATCGCCGCCGGCCAGCCGGGGGCCACGATCGAGACGGCCGAGGACGCCGCGCGCGCCCTCGCGCCCGTCGCCGGACAGTACGCCGCCCAGCTCTTCGGCGCCGGCATCTTCGGCGCCTCCATGCTCGCCGCCGGCGTCCTCCCCCTCGCCACCGCGGCCTCCATCTGCGAGGCCTTCGGCTGGGAGCGGGGCGTCGAGCGGGAGGCGGACGAGGCCCCCGTCTTCTACGGCCTGCTCACCTTCCTGATCGTGGCCGGCGCCCTGGTCGCCCTCATCCCCGGCGTCCCGGTGATCAGCCTGCTGATCGCCGTGCAGGTGGTGAACGCCCTGCTGCTGCCGGTGCTGCTGGTGTTCATCACCCGCATGGCCGGGGATCGGGACTTGATGGGGCGCTACGCCAACGGGCCCCGCTTCCGCAGCGCGGCCTGGATCGTGACCACCGTCGTCGCCGCCCTCGCCCTCACCCTGGTGGTCAGCAGCGTGGTGCTCCCCCTGCTGAGCGCTCCTCCCGGGAGCTGAGCGCTCCTCCAAGAATCCTCCCGGGAGCGGCGCGCTACTCCGCGGCGAGGGCCTGCCCGTAGAAGGGGAGGTACTCCCACAGGTGGTCGCCCCAGTACCACCCGTCGTGCTCCCCCGGGTAGACGTGGTACGCCGGCGCCCACCCCCGCGCTTCGAGGGCGTCGCGCAGCGCCTCGGCGCCGGGACGCCAGGGGTCGTCCGCCCCGGCGTCGATCCAGATCCGCGGCGGCGCCTCCGGCTCGACGCTGCGGGCCAGCGCCAGCGGGTCGCGCCGGGCGAAGGCCGCCTCGTCCGCGCCGAAGTAGGCGGGGGCGGAGACGCGGGCGCGGATGGAGGGGCTGTGCGCCCCGGCGACGCCGAACAGCTCGGGGTAGGTCAGGGCCAGGGAGACGGCGCCGTGGGCGCCCATGGAGAGCCCGCCGACGGCGCGCGCCTCCCGCCGGGGGACCGTGCGGTAGGTGGCGTCCACGTGCGGCACCAGGTCGCGGACGACGTACTGCGTCCAGGGGGTGGCGCCGGGGCCGTCCTGATCCATCCAGTAGCCGAGGCCGCCCTGGGGGAGGATCAGGATCAGCTCGGGGAGCTCGTCCGTGGCGAAGAGCTGGTTCGCCACCTCCTCCACCCCGTAGCCCGTCCACTCGTCCCAGCGCCCACCCATGCCGTGCAGCAGGTAGACCACGGGGTAGCGGCGCGCCGCGCCCTCGGGCGTGTCGTAGCTGCGGGGGAGGTAGACCCGGTAGGGCATCGTCCGCCCCAGCACGGGCGAGTCGAACGTGACGTCGTGGAAGGCCCCCCCGGGCAGCATCCACTGCGGGGAGTTCTGCGGCAGCGTGGCCAGGATGCGCTCGGGGACGCGGATGCCGTCGTCCGGGCGGTAGCCGCGCATCAGCAGCCAGACCCAGTCCGGCACCTTGCGCAGCTGCCCGGTCTCCACCAGGAAGACGTCCTTGCCGCCCTGCACCACCATGTCGTCTTCCAGCACCGGGGGGATGGCGTTCAGCACCGGCCCGTGGATCTCCAGGGCGCGGGAGGCGGCCAGGCCGCGGAGGCGCACCCGGTGGCCGGCGTCGAGGCGGAAGATGGTGCCCGTCCCCGGGGCGCGCACCAGCATCCCCTGGCGCAGCGCGGAGACCGGCTCCCCCTCCGGCAGCACGGCCAGGGATTCGGCCGCCGCCGGCAGCACGTCCGCCGGGCCGTAGCCGAGGACGGGCGGCGTCTGGTCGTCCGGGATGCGCATCCGCTCGGCCCCCAGGACGGCGTAGAGCGTCCCGTTAGGGGCGCGCAGGAGGCGCGGCCCGAGGGCGTCCGGCTCGGCCACGATCAGGGAGTAGACGGCCAGGGTGGGCGGGCCCGCCGGGTGCGCCGTGCGCACCTCGACCCGGTGGCGGCCGGCGACCGGCGGGGCGAAGACCAGATCGAGGACGTCGAGCTCGGCCATCCGCCCGCCGGAGATGGCC
>DATLLM010000252.1:0-2651 GCA_035537855.1 Chloroflexota bacterium
GTCGGGGGCGTTCACGCGGCGGCGGGCGATCGGCGGGGTGGCGGCGCTCGCCGCGGGCGGGCCGGGACTCGCCGCCTGCGGCGCCGGCGGGCCGGTGCTCGGAGGGCAGGCCGCCCCGACGGCGAGCAAGCCCCAGGGAACGGTGCAGTTCTGGCACAACTGGACGACGCGCACCCCCCTGCTGCGGGGGTACCTCGACCAGTTCGAGCAGCAGAACCCCGGGGTGAAGATCGAGGACACGGACGCCAACGCCATGGGCGGGCGGGCCAAGATCCCCACCGCCATCCTCTCCGGGACGGCGCCGGACCTGCTGCACCTCTTCGTTGACATGATCCCCCAGCTGGCGCCGTCGAAAGCGCTCAAGGCGCTCGGCCCCTACGCGACGCGGGACAAGGTCAACCTCCGGGACTTCTACGATGCCGAGGTCCAGGCCCGCACCGTGGGCGGCGACCTGATCGCCATGCCGGTGGTGGTGGCGGCGAACGCCCACTTCGTCTACTGGAACAAGGACCGCTTCACCCGGGCCGGGCTCGACCCGGAGCGCGGCCCCCGGACGTGGGCCGAGGCGCTGGACATGGCCCAGAAGCTGAACGTGCGGGGGACGACCCAGCTGGGGCTGGACCCCGGGGTGCCCCCGGGCGGCGACGTCTTCTCCACCCAGTTCCCCCGCCTGCTGTACCACAACGGGGGCCGGCTCTTCTCCGAGGACGGGACGAAGATCGCTTTCGGCGGCCCGGAGGGGGTCGAGGCCCTGGAGTGGATGCAGGCGGTGATCAACCGCCAGGGGACGTACGCGGACGTGCAGGCCGGCGCCGGGGGCCCCGCCTTCTACCGCGGCGATCTGGCCATGATCGTCAGCCAGGACAACTTCGGCAGCCAGATCCGCAGCACCGAGCAGTCCCGGGGCATGGCCTGGGGGGCCGCCCTGCTGCCCCTGAACGACCGCAACCGCAGCGCGAAAGTGGTCACCCCGGCGATGGGCGGGCACGGCTACGGCATCCCCAGGGACGCCCGGAACCCGGAGACGGCCTGGGCGGTGAACCGCTTCGTCACCTACGGCGACGGCGCCTGCGGCTTCCTGACCAGGGACCAGGGGCGCTTCTCCCCGCTGAAGAAGTGCGCCGAGCTCGCCGAGGTGAAGAGCCAGCCGGAGTTCAAGGTCTTCCAGCAGGGGGCCCAGGCGGGGGTCTTCGTGCCCAACACGATCGCCAACGCCCCCATCGCCACGATCCTGCGGGACGCCATCGTCGCCGTCTACGAGGGCCGCACGGGGCCCAAGGCGGCCCTCGAGGAGGCCGCGCGCACGGCGCAGGCCGAGCTGGACAAAGCGGTGCAGGTCAAGTAGGGCGGTGGGCGACCTCGCCGGCGCTCCACCCGCGCCCGCTCCCTTTCGGGCCGCCGTGATCGGCACGGGCTTCGGGACGCGCGTCCATGTCCCGGGGCTGCGCCTGGCCGGCGTCGAGGTGGTGGCGATCGCCAGCCGGCGGGCGGCCCGGGCGGCGGCGGCGGCGGCGGCGCTCGGCATCCCGGCGGCGTTCGACGACTACCGGACGATGCTCGCCACGGCGCAGCCCGATCTGGTCTGCGTCGTCACCCCGCCCGCGCTGCACCCGGAGATGGTGCGGGCGGCCGTTGCGGGCGGGGCGCACGTGATCTGCGAGAAGCCCCTGGCGTACGACGCGGCGCGGGCCTGGGAGATGGCGACCCTGGCGGCGCGCAGCGGACTGGTCAACGCCACCAACTTCCAGTTCCGCTACTGGCCGGCGCGGGTGCGCTTCCGGGAGCTGGTGCGCGCCGGGACGATCGGCGAGCTGCGCCTGCTGCGCTACGTCTGGACGGCGCCGCTGCGGCTCGATCCGGCGGCGCCGGCGCACGACTGGTTCGCCCGCCGGGAGACCGGCGGCGGCGTGCTCTACAACCTGGGGGCCCACTTCTTCGACTTCGTCCGCTGGTGCTTCGGCGAGGTGCGGGCGGCGACGGGCGCGCTCGAGGCGTTCGTGCCCCGGCGGGCCCTGCCGGACGGCAGCGGCACGGCGCCGGTCACCGCGGACGACACGGCCTCGGTCGAGCTCGTGCTGGAGAGCGGCGCGCTCGTCAGCTGCCAGCTGGGATTCGTCACCGCCGGGCGGCGCATCGCCATCGAGGCCTACGGCGCGGACGGCACCCTCGTGCTGGAGGACGACCGGGTGCTGCTCGCCGGGCGCCGCCCGGACGCCCCGCTGGAGGCGGTGCCGGTCGCGCCGCCGGAGCCGGCCGAGCCCAAGCCCCTGGCCCCGTTCGTCCTGCTGGCGCGGGACGTGGTCGCCCGGGCGACGGGGGGCGTACCGCCCCTGGCGGGGGTCGACCTGCCGACGTTCGCGGACGGGGCGCGGACGCAGGCGGTGATCGACGCCGTGCGCGGCGCCGCCGCCGGACGCCGCTGGCTGGACGTGGCGCGCGAGGCGCCGGGCGGGAGCGAGGTGCGGGGTGGCTGACGCGGCGGCGGGGCGACCGGCGGCGCGACCGGCCCGGCGCGTGCTGGCGGATACCCGCCGGGTGGTCGGGTTCGACGGGGACGTCGCCCACCGCTGGCACCCGGCGCGCAAGCACCCCGAGCCGGTGCTGCGCGGCGACCGGCCCTGGGACGGCACCGGCGCCTTCGTCTACGGCAG
>DATLLM010000253.1:0-2750 GCA_035537855.1 Chloroflexota bacterium
TCTCCGGCCCCGAGCCGCCCAGCCCGCGCTGCACTTCGTGGTTCTCGTTCATCAGCTCGCCGAGCAGCTTCCAGTCCCGGCTGAGCAGGGCCTTCTTCCCCTCCCGGGCCAGCTTGCCGATGCGCACGTAGGCCTCGACGACCTCCTTGTCCCCCTCCAGCCAGCGCTCCCGGATGGGCTTGTGCACCGCCCCCGAGTGGTGCTGCACGCCGGTGTTGGCCAGCACCACCGGCAACCGGTCGACGTGCCCCGCCAGGGGCTCGACGGTGGCGTAGGGCTCGCTCATCACCTCCCGGTAGAACTCCTTGTCCCGGAAGTCCATGTAGTTGATCCCGCCGAAGCGGGCCATGTACTGGTCCTGGTAGCCACAGATCACGCCCAGGTAGTTGAGCTCGACGCTGCGGGCCAGCTCGGCGAAGTAGTGCGGCGCCACCTCCGTCTCCCGGTGGGCCAGCAGCACCCGCAGCGCGGCGGCGAGCATCGCCGTCGACCCCGAGAGGCCGGCCGCGAAGGGGATCTCGCTCCAGCAGCGCAGGTGCGCCTTGAGCTGGTACTCGTGCTGGTGGGCGAGCACAGCCCGCAGGATGTCCACGTGGTCGCCCTTGAGCTGCAGGTCGGCCCGCTGGCGGATGGCCACCGGCCCCTCGTCCGCCTCCAGGATCAGCCCGTCCGCCGGCTCCAGGCTGACGTACGCCCGCTCCCGGGTGGAGCAGGAGATGACGCTCCCCCCGTACATGTCCGTCGGGTTGCCCACGATCCCGCAGCGCCCCGGCGCCGACGCGACCAGCATCGGCGTGCCATCTGCCCCTTGCATCAGTCTTGCTCTACACGGCGAGGTCGGACTCAGGTGTCGCGCGGCGGCCCCGGACGCGCCCCCCGGCGGCGGGCGGCGCCCCCGGGAGCGGGCTCAGATCTGGTCGGCCTTCCACACCAGATATTGCCGGATCAGGTAGCCGTACCTCTCGTCGGCGACGGCGAAGTCGATGAAGGCCTTGAAGTAGCTCTCGAACGTCCCGATGTCGTAGCGCCGCTCGGTCGGCCCCAGACGCAGCGCCTGCACCGACTTGCCCTGGCGCAGCAGCAGGGAGATGGAGTCCGTCAGCCACAGATCGCCACCGCGGCCGGGCAGCGTCGCCCCGATGGCCCCGAAGATCGAACGCTCGAAGATGTAGCGCGGGGCGATCGCCAGCCGGCTGGGAGCCACCGCCTTGTCCGGCTTCTCCACCAGCCCCTGCAACAGGAACGGCTCCCCGTCCGTCGCGCTGCCCGCGACCGGCGCCACCACCCCGTAGCGGTGGGTGTCCTCCAGCAGCACCTCCTCGACCGAGAGGGTGCACGCGGCGTCGCCCTGCAGGTGGGCCTGAATCATCCGCTGGAGCAGGCTCTGCCGCCCCTCGCTGCGGATGATGGTGTCCCCGAAGGCGACGACGAACGGCTCGTCGCCGACGAACTGCTCCGCCTGGCGCACGGCGTCCGCGCTGCCGATGGGCGCGCTCTGCCGGGTGTAGAAGAACTTCAGCCCGCTGGTGGTGTCCGCGTCCGAGAGCAGGTCGTCGTCCGCCCCGGTCAGGCGCCGCTCCAGGTCCGGATCGCGGTCGAAGTGGTCCTCGATGGACTCCTTCTTCCGCCCGGTGACGAACAGGATCTGGGTGATCCCCGCCTGGGCCAGCTCCTCGACGACGTACTGCACCGTGGGCTTCCGCCCCACCGGCAGCATCTCCTTGGGCTGGGACTTGGTGGCCGGGAGGAGCCGGTTGCCGGCCCCGGCGACCGGGATCACGGCCTTCCGGATGCTCCGTCCGCCGCCGCTGGCGTCTGCGCTGGTCATCTCGTCACGTCCGAGGCCTCACGTCCGAAGTCCCACGTCCCGCGTCCGGGGGGCGACCCGGCAGACGATACCAGCGCGCCCCATGGGGGGCAAAGATGGCATCATCTCTCTCCAGACGGCCGCCGCAGCCGCCACCGGGCATCGGACCGCCCGAGCCCCGGCGAGCGCGACATGGGACTTCGGACGTGGGACTTCGGACTTCAGACCTGGACGGTCCTGCCCGGCTGCAGCGCATCCTCTCCCGGGCCGGTGTCGCCTCCCGGCGCCACGCCGAGGAGCTGATCACCGCCGGACGGGTGCGCGTCAACGGCCAGGTCGTGCACCAGCTCGGCACCCGCGCCGATCCCGAGCGCGACGAGATCACCGTCGACGGCGTCCCCGTGCGCCAGCCGGACGAGGCCACCTACCTCGCCCTGCACAAGCCGCCGGGCTACCTCACCACCGCGGACGACCCCGAGGGCCGCCCCACCGTCTTCGCGCTGGTGCCGCCCACGCCGGGCCTGTTCGCCGTCGGCCGGCTCGACCGGGAGAGCGAGGGGCTCCTCCTGCTGACCACGGACGGGGCCTGGGCCCAGCGCATCCAGCACCCCCGCTACGGCTGCACCAAGGAGTACCTGGCCGAGGTCGAGGGCCGCCCGACGCCCGCCGAGCTGGCCCGCCTGCGCCAGCCCCTCGACCTCGGCGACGGCGAGACGACCTCCGGCGCTGAGGTGCGCCTGACGGGCGCCCTCCCCGGACGCAGCCTGCTGCGGATCGTCATCGGCGAGGGCCGCAACCGCCAGATCCGGCGCATGGGGGAGGCCATCGGCCACCCGGTGCGCCAGCTGGTCCGCCTGCGAGTCGGCGCCGTCCAGCTGGGCGACCTCCAGGCCGGCGAGTGGCGTCGCCTGACCTGGGACGAGATCAGCCGCAGCGCCGGCGC
>DATLLM010000254.1:0-8703 GCA_035537855.1 Chloroflexota bacterium
GCGCATCGCCGTTCGCCGATCCCCTCAGCCGGCGCCCGCTCGCGGCGCGGTCCGCCTGGTGGTCGCTGCCCGTACGCATCGGTTCAGGATACGTTTTGGTCGCCGAGGAGTCTTGTCTGCCAGAGAGGAGGGGCGCATAGTTGGGTCGGAACCAGAGCAGAAGCTGCGATCAGAGATGCTCGACCACCCGTACCGCCCGGAGCCGCCGGTCCTGCGCGCCCGCGCCACCCTGCTCGTCGCCCCGCAGGGGGATGAGGGCATGGGCGCTGCCCGCCGGCTGCAAGCGGGAATCGCCGCCGCCGCCGGCGAGCGGCTGAGCATCGTCCCCGCCTCCGCGCTCGACGACCGGGCGTGGACGACCCACGACCTGGTCGTGCTCGGCGACCTCAACTCGTCCGCGGCCGCGAAGCGCCTGTACACGCGCAGCCACGCGTTCGCCGACGGCCTCTTCCCCGGTGGCGACGGCTACCACGTCCACACGGTCGCCGACCCGTTCGGGTCCGGCCGCGGCTGCTTCGTGCTCGGCGCGAGCACGCCGGGCGGCGTCCAGCGCGCGATCGACGCCTTCTGCCGCGCCGTCGGGGAGCGGGGACCGGCCCCCGGACGCCTGTCGCTCCTCGCTTCCGGCTACGTCGACGTGCCCGTACCCGACGCGGCTGACCTGGCGCGCGTGCAGGCGGACTGTCACCGGCGCTTCCTCGCCGGCACGGGCGTCCTCTCCGTGCACCGCGCGATCGAAGCCGGGCTGCTGTTCCAGCTGACCGGCGACCGCGCCTGGGCGGAGCACTTCCGCGCCATCCTGTTCGACTACATGGCGCTGGCCGCGGAGCACGGCACGTACGCGTTCGAGCACATGCTCTTCATCTACTCCTGGATCTGGAAGCTCGTCGCCGTCTGGGACCTGATCGAGGACGCGCCCGTCTTCGGCGACGCCGACCGGCTGGCATTCGGGAACTGCCTGCTCGCCCTCGGGCGCTACGCCGCGACGCTGCCGTACTGGACGCAGCCGGACGTGCCCGAGCCCGAGCCGCGCCAGAACCACCAGACGTTCGCCGCCCTGAGTCTGGACGCCGTCGCCACCTACCTGCGCAAGGCGTACGCCGTGACCGAGCTCGACCCGCTGCTCCCGGCGGCGCGGCAGATCATGGCGGGGCAGCTCACCTCGCACAAGCCGAACGACGACGCCGGCGGCACCTACGTCTGGCTCGTGCCCCGCCACGTGCTCCGCTACACGCTGCGCCACGGGGACGAGCGCTTCGTGCGCGACGGCCGCCTGCGCGACCTGGCGGAGCTGGCCATCCTCACCACGGACAACCGGCGGGACGAGTGCACCTACGGCGACACCATGGAGTACCGGCCGAGCGGCGAGGCGCGCCCGCTCAGCCTGCAGATCCTCTCCGCTGCGGCCCACTTCTACCGGGACGGGCGCTTCGCCTGGGCGCTCGACTGGCTCAGCCCGGGCGCGGACTTCGCGCGCTCCCGCACCCTGGAGCAGCCGGAGTCCTGGTCGGAGTTCTACGACGGGCGGTACGCCACCGCCATCAGCCCCGAGTACCCCGCGGACCTGACGGGCGTGCGCGCGGTGCGCCTGGACGCCGGCGCGCTCGGCTGGATCGACCGCCGGGCGGAGGCCCTCGGCTGGCGGCGCGATCCGGCGAAGACGTACTTCGACAAGATCGCCTTCCGGCGCGACTTCGATCCGGATTCGGAGTACCTCTGTCTCGAAGGGCCGTCGAGCTACGCCCACGGCCACCGGGACGGCAATTCGATCACCCGCCTCACCTGGCGGGACCGGATCTGGCTGGCCGACCTCGACTACATCCGGCACCACGCCCGCTACCACAGCTCGGTCGTCGTCGTGCGCGACGGGTGCGACGCGGGCCCGCCGCCGCTGACCGAGCTGGGCGGACTCGCCAATCTGCCGGGCCTGGGGGAGTCGACCACCGTCCTGCGGGACTACAACGGGGCGACCTGGCAGCGCCAGATCCTGTGGCTCAAAGGCGACGGCTTCCTCGTCGTCGACGAGATCGAAGCGCAGCGGCCGGGCGAGTACTTCACCGAGTGCCTCTGGCGCCTGCTCGGCGACGTCTCGATCGAGGGCCGGCGCGCCGTCGCGACCCAGTCCGGCGAGACGCTCGTCGTCGCCAGCGGGGACGGGTCGAGCCTGTCGCTCCACGAGGAGGAGCCGCGCCTCAGCTCGTGGGACCGCTACCCGCACGCCCGGGGCGGGGTGCGCGTGCTCCGCCAGCGCCACCGCGCGACGATGCACCCCGGCGACCGGCGGCGCTACGTCAATCTCATCGCGGCCGGCGGTCCCGCCGGCGGGGCGGATCGTGGCTACGGCGTGCGCGCCGTGCGGGACGGCCTGTACGAAGTGGAGCGCGACGGGGGCCACCTCGCCACCGTCCTCCATCCCCGGCGCGGAGCGATCGCCGGCGCTGGCGCGGAGGCGGACCTGCTGCTCGTGCGGGAGGGGTCGATCGCCGCCCTGCGCTGCACCGCGCTCTCGGTCGAGGACGGCGCGGGTACGGTCGTCCGCCTCTTCACCAGCAGCACTCCGGTCGACGCGGAAGCGATTCCGGACTCGGGGGAGCTGGTCGTCCGCGCCGCCGTCCCCGGCACCGTCCGGCTCTACGCCGGCGGGGACGAGGCGACCCATCCCGTCCCCGCCGGCGAAAGCGTGACCATCCCCCTGGGGGCGCCGGGCGCCTGGGCAGGGCTCGCCGCCGCCGTCGTCGCGGCGGCCGCCCCGGCCGGCGCCGCGGCGCCGGCCGGGGCGGCGCCGGCAGCGCCGGGCGACGGGCCCGACTCCCCGTCGCCGCTGGTCTCCGTCGCCCACCTGTGGCGGGCGCCCTCCCCGATCACCGCCCTCGCCGTGCCCGCCGGCGCGGCGGCCGGGGGCAGCGACTCCGACGGCCTCCGCGTCGTCGCCGGCACGGCCGCGGGCGACGTGAGCGCGCTCGCGGGCGGCGGGGAGGTCCTCTGGCACGCCGGCCTGGGCGGTCCGATCCTCTGCCTGCTGGCCGGGGACGTCGACGGCGACGGCGCGCTGGAGTGCGTCGCCGGCACGGGCGCGGCGGAGCTGGCGCTGCTCGACGCGCGGGGCGTCCGCCGCTGGCGCACGGCGCTCGAGCCGGCGCACAACCGGGCCCAGAAGGTCACCGCGCTGGCCGTCGCCGACCTGGACGGCCGGGGGCGCCGGTCCCTCCTGGCGGCGACCGAGGGCTGGCTGTTGCACGCCTTCGACGCCGGCGGGCGCCTGGCCTGGCGATCCTGGATCGAGCACCACGCCGCGACCTTCTGCGCCGTGGCGGACGTCGACGGCGACGGGCACCCCGAGATCGTCGTGGGCAACGAGTACCACACGCCGATCAACCTGTTCGGCCCCGATGGCGTGCTGCGCTGGAGCTCCCGGTCGTCCGCCGCCGGCACGCCGAGAGCGCGGAGTGGCGTCCACGCCACGGCGCTCGCTCTGGGCGACGTCGACGGCGACGGGCGCCCCGAGATCGTCTACGGCACGCTCGACAATCTGGTGTGCGCCGCCGGCGCGGACGGCTCGCTCCTCTGGTCGGCGGACGTCGGGGGTGAGGTCGCCGGCCTGGCGTACGACGGCGCCCCCGACCCGGCGATCTACGCTCTCAGCGCCTACGGCGACCTGTTCCGCCTGGACGGCTCGGGGCAGCGCATCTGGCGGCGCCACGTGGGCGACGAAGCGACGCGCCTCGCCCTCGGGCGGGGCCCGGGCGGCGTCCCGGTCGCCGTCGTCGGAACCGCCGGGGGGCGGGTGCTGCTGTACGGCGCGGGGGGCGAGCGCCTCGCCCGCGTCACGCTCGGCGACGCGCCCGTCACCCACCTCGTCTCTGCCCCTGCCGGCGCAAGCGCCTCGATCCTCTACGCCGCGTCCGGCTCGGCGCTGGCGGCGATAACCCTCGCGACGTAGGGCTCGAGCTCGGAAGGATCCTGAGGGTGATGGGGCTCCGGAGAACCCGAGGGGAACGATGGGCTCCGCGAGCCAGGTGCAGGCCAGGTGCAGGCCAAAGGCCAGTAAGGAGAGAGAGAGATGACCGGTCCTGTCCCGACGCATCCGCCACGCCGCACGCGCCGGCGCGCCGGCGCCGCCGCGGCGCGCCTGGCCGCCGCCGTCTCCCTGCCGCTCGTCGCCGGCGCGTGCGGCCCTGGCGCCGCCGGCCAGCCGGCGGGCCCGGCGCCGGCGGAGGGGGCCATCACCGCCTGGACGTACCCGCTCAGCGATGACGACGCCGGCCTGATCTGGAAGCCGTTGATGGCCAGGTTCGTTGGCGAGCAGCCGAAGGCCCGCCCGGACATCCAGGTGCTTCCCTGGACCGACGCCGCGAAGCTCCCCACCGCCGTCGCGTCCGGCACGCCCCCGGACCTGGTGTACCTGGGCACGGGGTCCTTCATCGAGTACACCGACCTCAACGCCCTCCTGCCGGTCGACGCCGTGATCACGGACCAGATGCGGCGAGACTACTTCCCGCACGTGGCGGAGAACATCAAGGTCGGCGGGAAGACCTACGGGGCTCCCGCCCTCCTGACCATCGTCGCGCCTTTCTACAACCTCGAGCTGGTCGAGCGGGCGGGGCTCAACCCCAACGCCCTGCCGGCCACCTGGCAGCAGCTGGAGGAGTGGGCGGCGAAGCTCCACCGCTCCGGGAGCGACGAGGCGGCCGTCACCCACAACTGGAGCCCGACCACGTGCAGCTCGCACATGCTCAACTGGTTCCCCGAGTCGGGCGCGGCGTACGTCGACGCGCGCGATCCGCGGACGCCCCTCCTCAACAGCCGGGAGGGGGTCGAGGCGCTCGAGTTCCCCAAGCGGCTCTTCGACCGGGGCTTCATCCCGGACGAGTGCCGGCGCAACGAAGGCCCGGCGTTCACCACCGGCAAGGTGGGGATCTCCCTCTTCGGCAACAACGGCCACCCGCGGACGTACGCCAGGAACTTCCCCACCCTTCGCTTCCGGGCGGGCCCCATCCTGCAGGGGAAGAAGCGCGCGGGCTTCAGCAACATCGGCTGCTACGTGGCGTTCAAGGACGGCAAGAACCACTCCGGCTCGCTGGAGTGGCTGCGCTTCATGCAGCAGGCGCCGAATCTGACCCTCCTGCTCCGCGAGAGCGGCTACATGCCGCCGATCCAGTCCCTCAAGCCGGCAGACCTCTTCGCCGACAACGAGAACCTGCGGCGCCTCGCCGACGAGGCCCGGTACGCCGAGCCGGGCCCGCGCCACCGCAACGCCGGGGAGCTGAACACCCTGCTCGCGAAGCACACCGCGATGGCCGTCCGCGGCGAGGTCTCCGCCCGGCAGGCGATGGACGAGGCGAATCGCGAGTTCAAGGGGGCCATCGACCGGACCGCGCGGTAGCGCCGGGGCCGGGCCGGCGCGGCCCCCGGGGCCCCCGGGGCCCCGGGAGAGGGTGAGGGCGCTACAGCCGGAAGCGGGAGCCCAGGATGTGCGTCACGCCGGCGGCGTCCTCGGCGTAGTAGACGACGAACACGCTGCCGTCCGGGTCCTGCACGGCGGTCGGGTAGCCGCAGTTGCCGTTGCGCAGGTCGTCGCGGACGACGCGCTCGTCGTCGTAGCGCCAGGTCCGCCCGCCGTCTTCGCTGAGGCAGGCGCGGATTCCATACGGGGGACGGCGGTGGCCGTAGACGCAGAGCACGCGGCCGTCCCGCAGGAGCACGGCGTGGGCCGGGAAGCCCCACACCGGCGTGACCGCCGGCGGGGCCCAGGTCCGCCCGCCGTCGCCGGACTCGGCGGTGACCAGGTGCTGGCCCCGCTCGCGGGCCACCAGCAGGAGGCGCCCGTCCGGCAGGGGCAGGAGCGCCGGCTCGTTGACCCACCGCCCGGGCACGGCGGGGACGGCGGCCACCGGCGGGCCCCAGGTGCGGCCGCGGTCGGCGGAGCGGACGACGAAGGCGGCCGTCGGGTGCTCGCCGGCGGTGTCGTCCTCCTCGCTGCCCAGGGCGAGGAGGAGATCCCCGTCCGGGAGCTCGACGACCGGGCGGGGGCTGTAGCCGCGGGGGTAGGGCGCCGTCTCGACGCGCACCGTCTCGTCCCAGGTCGCGCCGTCGTCGCGGCTCACCTGGACGAAGCACCCCCCGTCGTAGCGGGCCCAGGGTGCGCCGGCCCGCTCCCAGTCGGCGGCCGCCCGCGGCGCGCGCCAGCGGCGGGTGGCGGGATCGCGAATCAGGAACGGCCGGGGGTCGCCGGCTCCGGCCAGGCGGCGCGCGGTCTCCAGCGGGAGCCAGCGGAACTGCCACTGGCTGAGCAGGATCTCGCCGCTGGAGAGCCGGGCGATGCCCGGGCACTGCATGCCCGTCCACTCGTACCCGGGAGCGACTCGCGGCGCCTCCCAGGTGGCGCCGCCGTCGCGCGAGCGGGCGACGAGGTTGACGAAGCGGGGGTCGGCCGGCGGGTGCAGGTGGGGCCGGCGGGGGAGCGTCTCGCAGAAGGCGACGAGGTAGTCGCCCTCCGGGGTGCGGGTGATGCAGGGGTGCGAGCAGTAGGCGGCCGGGTCGCGGTGGATGACCACATCCCGGCGCCCCGCGACGGGCCGGGCCGGGTTGGCCGCCGGGAGCGGCGCGGGGGCGCTCATTGCATCAGCAGCCCGCCGTTGACGTTCAGGCTCTGCCCGGTGATGTAGCCCCCCCCGGTGGCGAGGAAGAGCACCGTCTCGGCGATGTCCGCAGGGGTCCCCCGGCGCTGCAAGGGGATCTCGCCCAGCACCCACTTCACCGGCCCGAGCGGCGCCGGGGCGACCGCGTTGCGGTCGATGACGCCGGGGCAGATGGCGTTGGCGGTGACGTACGGGGCCCCCTCCCGGGCGATCCCGAAGGTGAGGGCGATCAGGGCGGCCTTGGCCGCCGCGTAGGTGGCGAAGGACGAGCCGCCGACGCCGGTCTTGGCGATGATCGAGGAGATGGTGACGATGCGCCCGAAGCGCCGCTCGATCATCCCCGGCAGGAGGGCCCGGGCGAGGACGAAGGTGGCCCGGGCGTCCACGTTCATCACCCGCTCCCACTCCTCGTCCGTGGTATCGACGATCTTGTGGCGCTGCCCGATGCCGGCGTTGCTGACCAGGACGTCGACGCGGCCGAAGGCCGCGTCGCAGCGGTCGAGCAGGTGCCGCAGCTGGTCGAGGTCGCCGACGTCCGCCCGCACCGTCTCCACCCGCCGGCCGAGGCGGGCGATGTCCGCGGTGGTGCGCGCCGCCGCCGCCTCGTCCTGCGAGTAGTTGAGGACGATGTCCGCGCCCTGCTCCGCCAGGAGCAGGGCGCAGCCCCGGCCGATCCCGCGGGTGCCCCCGGTGACGAGCGCCACCCGCCCGCTCAGCTTCATGCTTCCTCCCTCCGCCGGACCGGCCGCCGCGCCGTCACGCGCCACGCAGGGCCTCGTCCAGGACCTGCTGGCCCAGGCGCTCCGCCTCCTTGAGGCCGTCCGCCACCGAGGTCGTGCCCGACCAGATGGCCTTGAGCTGGGTGTTGGCCGCCGTCTGCGCCTGCTCGAACGTGGGGAAGCTCGGCCAGGGGAGCGAGCCCGGCAGCGCCTCGTGGAACGGCCAGGAGAGGGCGTCCTTGCGGAAGGTCTCCTGGAACGCCGCCGACTCGACGATGTTCTTGTAGGAGGTGGTCACGCCCCCGATGGCGGCGAAGGTCATCCCCGACTCCGGTCGCGCCGCCCACAGGGCCGCGAGCAGGGCCGCCCGCACCCGGCGGCCGTCCGCGCTCTTGAACACCGAGAAGGCGTACGGCGAGCCCTGGGTGTAGTTGAGCTTCGTCGTGTTGCGCGGGCCGAGCGGGTAGAAGCAGGTGCCGAACTCCGTCCCCTGCTGGCGGTAGAGCGGGATGCGGGCGGCCACCCCGTTCTGGAAGACGACTCCGCCCTGGGGCAGCTTCTCGGAGTAGCCCCCGCCGCCGCTGCCGTCGTGGGGCCGCATCAGGCCGGCCTTCATGTAGCCCAGCAGCCACTCCACCGCCTCGCGGTACTCGGGGGAGGCCATCAGGAACTTCGTGCCGTCCGCGCTGCTGAGCTTGGCGCCGTTGCTCAGCGCCCACAGGCCCGTCTTGTGCCACGTCCAGGGCTCGTCGAAGCCGGTCACGTCCGGCGGCCGGGCCGCCTTGCGGCTGTAGTCGGTGAATTGCTCCCAGGTCCAGGTCTTCGGCGGCGGCGCCGCCAGCCCGGCGCGCTTGAGCGCCTCCGGGCTGTAGTACATCTGGTCGAAGCTGTTGTGCGTTGGGACGCCGAACAGCTTCCCCTTCCAGGTGAACCCGGGGAGCAGGTGGGGGTAGATCGCCTCCCGCGCCCGCTTCCACTCGGCGTTGCCTTTCAGCTCCGCGTCCACGTCCACCGTCCCGCCCTTGGCGAAGACGTCCGCCAGGCGGTACGGCCAGTTGTTGATCAGGTCCGGGGGCGTCCCGGCCGCGAGCGCGGCGATGACCTTGTCCATGTCCGCCGCCGTCTGCCCCACCGCCGTCGACGTCCGCACCGTGATCCGCTCGGGGTTGCCGGCGGTGAAGGCGTCGAGCACCTTCTGCCGGGCCACCTCCTCGGGGTGCGTCGGCGCCCACATGTTCCAGTACTCAACGGTCGTGCCCGCGAGCGACCCCTCGGCCGCGCCCGGCGCGGGCGCCGCGCCCGGCGCGGCGCAGGCCCCGAGCAGCCCCCCGCCGCCGGCCGCGAGC
>DATLLM010000255.1:0-3821 GCA_035537855.1 Chloroflexota bacterium
ACCGACGCCCGGCTGCGCGCGGCCCTCAAGCCGACGACGACCGACGCGACCGTGGTGATCGTCGCGCAGAGAGTGACCACGATCATCGACGCCGACCTGATCCTCGTGCTCGAGGACGGGCGGGTGGTCGGCCGTGGCACGCACCACGAGCTGCTGGCGGAGTGCGAGACCTACCAGGAGATCGTCAGCTCCCAGATGAGCGCGGAGGAGGCGGCATGAGCGCCTCGAACGGCGCCCCGAACGGCGCCCCGAACGGCGCCCCGCCGGCGGCGGGGTAGGCCCCCGCGCGGCCGCCCGGCGGCCGGGACTCAGCAGCGCCGGCGCACGCGCGTTATAGCCGTACGTGCAGCACGTCGTCCTGATCATGCTCGCCCGGCACGTGTCCGGCGCCGAGCACCAGACCCTGGCCCTGGCCCGCTACCTGGGGCTGGAGCGCCGGGTGACCCTGCTGGCCAACGACGAGCTCGCCGGCCTGCTCGCCGGCGACCCGTTCCTGCGCCGCTACAGCGCCGGGCTGGCCGTGCAGCGCCTGGGACCGGCATTCCCGGAGCCGCCCGCGCGCTCGCTCCGGGGGGCCCTCTCCCGGGGGCGCCTCTACCTGCGCCTGCAACAGGCCCTGGGGCGCGCCCTGCGCGCGCTGCGCCCGGACGTGGTGCACCTCGTCCTGGCGCCGACGTTCTTCGCCTACGCCCCCCACTTCCGGCGCCTGCCGTACCCGGTGGTGCTCACCCTGGCCGGGGAGATGCGCTACGTGCGCCACTTCTACGGCGCGGGCAAGCGCCTCGCCGTGCGCCACGCCGCCGCCCGCGCGGACGCCCTGGTGGTGTGCAGCGCGGACGAGATGGTCAACCTCGCGGCCGTCGCCCCCCGGGCGGTCTCCCGGGCCACCCTGATCGACAACTTCACCGACGTCGCCCGCTTCGCCCCCGCGGCGCAGAAGGCGCCGCTCGTCGCCTTCGCCGCCCGGCTCCACCCGGAGAAAGGCGCCCTGCTCTTCGTCGAGGCCGCCGCCCGGGTGCGGGCGACCCACCCCGCGGCGCGCTTCGCCCTCATGGGGCGCGGGGAGGAGGACGCCGCCGTCGCCGCCCGGCTGAGCGCCCTCGGACTGCGGGACGCCGTGCGGCGGGACTACGCCACCGACCTGGCGCCTCTCTTCGCCCGGGCGAGCGTCTTCGTCTCCTGCCAGCGCCACGAGAATCTGGGCAGCTCCAGCCTGCTCGAGGCGATGGCCTCAGGCGACGCCGTGGTGGCGACGGACGTCGGGCAGACCTGGCGGATCGTCGACGAGCGGGTAGGGCGCCGCGTCGCGCCCTCCCCCGAGGCCCTGGCCGCGGCCATCGGCGCCATGCTGGACGATCCGCAGGGGACGGCCGTCCTGGGAGCGGCCGCCCGCGAGCGCGTGCTCGCCGGCTACGGCCCGGGGCCGTACGTGGCCCGCCTGCTCTCCGTCTACGAGCAGGCGGCGCAGCGCCGGGCGGGCGCCATCGTCTGAGACCTCCCCCGGCGGACCCGGGCCCCGGCGGCCCCGGGTTCCGCGGGCGGCGCCTCAGCGCTCAGCCGTGCCCGGCGAGAGAGGCGAGCAAGAACGGGGCGCTCGACGCGAGCACGATCAGGCTGAAGGTCAGCACCACCACCACCGCCAGCGCCAGACGGGCGGCCGAGACGAAGCTGTTCGTCTGGGGCGGGCTGCTCGTGTAGCGCCGGGTGACCGGCGGCGTGCGCGACGAGGAAGGGAGGGCGACCGCCGCCGGGGGCTTCTTGCGGTGCAGGAAGTGCACTTGCAGGCGGGCCACGACGGCGAGGAGGGCGAGGGCGAGGGCGCAGAGCGGGAGCCACGCCAGGATCATCGCCCCAAGCAGCAGGACGGGATCGTCCGGGGCGTCGGCGACCGTGGCGGCCACGTGCCCGGCGACGGCCGCGGCGATCGCGCCGAAGAGGCCGAGTGCCCCCTGCGAGCCGAGGGCGTCCATCGCCGGCAGCATAGCAGAGTCCGCCGCCGGCGATCCACGGATCGCCGGGACCGCCGGGACCGCCGGTCGCCCTGCGTCAGCCCGCCGGGGCGAGCTGGCGCAGGGCCTGCAGGGCGTCGCCGAACGTCTGCACCGGGACGACGCGCAGGCCGTGCGCCGCCTGCTGAGCTTCCTGGAGGTTGTCCTGGGGGACGAGGAACAGGTCGGCCCCCGCCTTCTCGGCGGCGAGCACCTTGAAGCGCACCCCGCCCACCGCCCCGACCTTGCCGTCCGTGGCGATCGTCCCCGTCCCGGCGATCTTGTGCCCGGCGGTGATGTCCCCCTCGGTGACCGCGTTGTAGACCCCGAGGGCGAACATCAGGCCCCCGCTCGGGCCGCCGACGTCCTTCGTCTTGAGGTCGACCTCGCGCGGCAGCTCGTACTCGTAGAGGTGGGTCAGGACGACGATCCCCACCCGCGCCCGGCCGGGCTCGCTCGGCGACTCGCCGAGCGGGACGTCGACCGCCTCCGGCGCCTCGGCGTTGCCCCCCCGGCGCACGTCCAGATGCACCACGTCTCCCGGGCGCCGGGATTGCAGCGTGGCGATCAGGTCGTTCGAGGTGGTCACCGGCTGCCCGTCGACGGCCACGATGACGTCGCCCGGCTGGAGCAGCCCCGCGGCCTTGCTCCCGTCGGCCAGCTCGCGCACCTGGGCCCCCTGCCCGGTGACTTTCACGTCGTACCCCGCCTCGCGCAGGGCGACGACTTTCGCGGCCACCTTGCTCTCGTCCATCATGGAGACGAGCAGCTTCTGGTACTGCTTGTCGTCCACGTCCCTGGGGCGGGCCTCCTCGCGGGGGACGATCCCGGCCTCCGGGTTGACTTTGGCGTAGAGCCACTCCCCGACGCTGGCCGGGTCGCTGTAGATGGTGGTCAGCAAGAGGGCCCCTTTGCCCGGATTGGGGTTGGGCTCGATCAGGCGCTGCACGTCGGTCACCGGACCGGGCAGCAGCACCTGGTAGGGGGTGGGGATCAGGAAGAGGGCGGTCACCACCAGGGCGGTGACGCTCAGGGCCATCGCCGTGACCAGCAGCCAGGTGCTGCCCAGCGCCCGGCTGAGCGCGGCGAGGACGGGGTGCTGCGGGCTCCGCGCCCACGCAAGACGGCTCCCCCCCTCCCGCGGGGGGGAGAAGGGGCGATTCGGTGACGCTGCCATCGTGATGCCGGTCTGCCGGATTCTACGCCGAGAGGTAGGACCGCAGCCGGCGGCTGATCTCCGGCTCGCGCAGCTTGCGCAGCGCCTGCGCCTCGATCTGGCGCACCCGCTCGCGGGTCAGGCCGAGGCGCTCGCCGATCTTCTCCAGCGGGTAGACGTGGCCGTCCCCCAGCCCGAAGCGCATCTGCAGCACCAGCTTCTCCCGCTCGGAGAGGGTCTCGGTCAGGGCCCGCAGGGCCTCCTGCTTCAGCAGGCGCTCGTGCGTCAGCTCCTCCGGACCGCGGTCGCTCTGGTCCATGACGAAGTCGGCCACGCTGGTGTCTTCGTCGTCGCCGATGGGCTGATCGATCGACGAGGGGAGCCGCGCCGCCAGGCGGGTCTCTTTCACCCGCTGCCCGTCGATCCCCAGCTCGGCGCCGATCTCCTCGTCCGTCGGCTCGCGGCCCAGCTCCTGGGTCAGGCGCTGCTGGACGGCGTTCAGCTTGGTCAGGGCCTCGCTGACGTGCACGGGCAGCCGGATGGTGCGCCCCTTGTCCGCGATCGCCCGGGTGATGGCCTGCCGGATCCACCAGGTGGCGTAGGTGGAGAACTTGTAGCCGCGGCGCCAGTCGAACTTCTGCACCGCCCGCATCAGCCCCAGGTTCCCCTCCTGGATC
>DATLLM010000256.1:0-2747 GCA_035537855.1 Chloroflexota bacterium
CGGAGAGCGCGTCGAGTTGGCGGCGGATCTCGGCCAGCTCGGCCCGCAGGTCGGCGTTGCCGGAGCCGCCGCGCTCGCCGTCGTCGCCGGTCTTCGCGGGGGTGACGAAGGCGTTGGCCAGGAAGCCGGTCAGGGTGCCGAACAGGCCGACGCCGACGGTCATGATCAGCACGCCCACCAGCCGCCCGGCGTTGGTCACCGGGTAGCGGTCGCCGTAGCCGACCGTGGTCACGGTGACGTAGGTGTACCAGAGGGCGTCCGAGGCGTCCTTGATGTTGCTGCCCGGGGCGGGGAACTCGATGGCCAGGATCAGGGCGGCGCCGAACTCGAGCAGCAGGAGGGCCAGGAAGATGACCACCAGCAGGGCGCTGCTCGCCCGGTCGCGCAGCACCGCGTCGAAGAACCGCCGGGGCCCGACCTCCCGCAGCAGGCGCACGACCCGCACCACGCGGAAGAGGCGGAAGACCTTCACCTGGGGCAGGGGCAGGCTGCTGAGCAGGTCGAGCCACCCCCGCTGGCCGAAGAAGTAGCCCCGCTTGGTCGGGGCGTCGAAGAGGCGGTAGGCGAAGTCGCCGAGGAAGATGCAGGACAGGACCAGGTCCATGACGGTCATGACGAGCGCCACCTCGGGCTGCCGCACCACGTACACGAGCACGATGTTGACGAGCGAGGTGATCGACAGGGCCAGGATGAAGCACTCGTAGCTGACGTTCCTCAGCTCGCGCTGGCTCTCCGGGTTCTCTGCCTCCGGGGTCGTCGCCTCCGGCATCGCCGGCGCCGCTGACGCTGTCATCGCCTTCTCTACTTCCTGGCGCCCGGCGGCGCGCCCCCACGGTGCCCTCGGTGCCCACGGGGCCAGCAGGTCCCACCGGGCCAACGGCTGGCGCCGCGGTTGTGCCACGACCCCGTCTCAGGGGCGCCTCAGGCGCTGCTCACGCGCGGCCCGCAGGGTGGCGCGGCGCCCCGGGGCGCCCTTCCGCGGGGAGCGCCGGCGCCGGCCGCAGGCGGGGACGATTGACGCGGGCTGCTATTCTGCGCCTGGGGGCGTCGCGGTGGCCTTCGCCGGGCGTCAGGGTTGTGTGAAAGGGGTGCCGGAGGTGCGACGCGGGAGTCGGCCGATGCTGTCGCGCCGCCGTATGGTCGCCGGAGTGGCGGGCGCGATCACGGGGGGTGCGCTGCTGGCGGCCTGCGGCCTCTCCGGCGGCGGGGGGCGGTCCGGCACCGGAGACGGGACGGGCGCCGTCCCGCCGGCGCTGCGGACGGGCACCCTGACGGTCGGGAACCAGCTCAGCTATCCCGAGCAGGACGCCATCCGGGCGCTGACCGTGCAGGCCTTCCGGGAGCGCTACCCGGGGGTGCGGGTGGAGGAGGTCAACGCCCCCCTCCAGCAGTACAACCAGAAGCTGCTGGCGATGCTCGCCGGCGGGACGCTGCCGGACGCGATGCACCTCTACTACGGGCAGGCCGCCGGGGGCCCGGCCGACCTGGCCGCGCGCGAGGCCCTGCGCCCCCTTGACGACTACGTGCGGCGGGACGCCGGCCCGGGCGCCCTGGGCTGGGAGGACCTCTGGCCGGCGGCCCGCCAGGCGGCCCGCTACGAGGCCCGGCAGCTGACGCTGCCCAACGGGGGCGTCGCCGCCGCGATCGTCTTCTTCAACCGCGACCTGCTCCGCGCCGCCGGACGGGAGGCGCCGGACGACCTGTTCCGGCGGGGCCGGTGGACGTGGGACACCGTGGTGGAGGAGGCGACCCGGCTGACGGCGCGCGAGCCGGACGGGGCGCTGCTGCGCGCCGGACTCGGCTCGCCGCTGCACTGGGAGCCGGGCACGTGGGCCGCCGTCCTCCTGCGCGGCTACGGGGCCGACTACCTCAGCCCGGACGGGCGGCGGGTGGTGGTCGACACGCCCCAGGGGCGCCAGGCCCTTCAGGTGCTCAGCGAGCTCGGCCCGCGGCGCCGGACGATGCCCCTGCGCGGAGACGGGGACAGCGTCGCGCTGATCAAAGAGGGGCGCGTCGCCCAGGCCCTGCTGTGGTTCGTCGCCGCGGCCTGGTGGCGCCCCCTTACGTTCGACTGGGACATTGCGCCGGCGCCCGCCGGTCCCGCCGGCCGCCCGCTCCGGGCCGTCATCAGCCGGACCGGGATCGCGCGGCAGTCGACCGTCCCCGACCTGGCCTGGGACTACCTCGTGCTCGCCGGCAGTCCGGCGATGGACCTCGACCAGGCGGTGCGCTTCGGGCTGCTCCCGCTGCGCCGGTCCTCCCTGCCCGCCTGGCGGGAGCGGATGCGCCCGCAGCGCCCCGCCAACCTGGACCTGATCGAGACCACGCTCCGCGACCTGAGCCTGGACGCCCTCCGCCGGCCCAACCCGCAGCAAGGCGCCGTCGACGACCTGCTGCAACGGGAGGTGACCGCCCTGCTGCTGGAGGCGAAGCCGGCCGATCTGGTGGCGCACACCCTGGCGACCGAGGGGAACGCCCTCCTGGGCGCCGGCTGAGCGGGCCGCCCCGGGCCAGCGGGGGCCAGCGGGAGCGGCCGGGAGGACGCGGTCAGGGGTGGGCGGACGGGCCCCGCGGGAGGAGGCCCAGCTCCTCGGCCCGGCTCACCGCCGCCCGCCGGCCGGTCACGCTGAGCTTGGCCGAGAGGTGCGACAGGTGGGTCTTGACCGTCTCCGGGGTGACCTGGAGGTCGGCGGCGATCTCCTTGTTCGACCAGCGCCGCGCCAGCCGGGTGAGCACCTCCAGCTCGC
>DATLLM010000257.1:0-2984 GCA_035537855.1 Chloroflexota bacterium
GACCGAGCTGGGGGTGAAGTCCGCCAGGCGCAGGGCCTTGTCCTTCGCCAGGTAGCCGTCGAGCGCCAGGGCGTTGCGCCGCGCGGCCATGTCGTTGTTCAGGTTCTCTTTGAAGCGGCAGGAATCGGGCGGCGCCCCGCCGACGATGGCGGCGGTCAGCTTGGGCAGATACTCCGCGTTGGGGATGCCCTGCACCTCAACCTGGAGCCCCGGCGCCTGGGCCTGCACGAAGCGGTCGTAGAACGTCTTCCAGGCGTTCACCCCGGCGGCGCTGTAGGAGCCCCAGTGCTGGAAGCGCTTGCCGTCGTAGCGCGCCGCCCGATTCCTGCCGCTTCAAAGAGAACCTGAACAACGACATGGCCGCGCGGCGCAACGCCCTGGCGCTCGACGGCTACCTGGCGAAGGACAAGGCCCTGCGCCTGGCGGACTTCACCCCCAGCTCGGTCGAGGCCCTGACCTACCGGGACAAGCCGTACGGGGTGCCCCATTACCACCAGTACGTCATCCTGGGCTGGAACAAGACGCTGTTCAAGCAGGTGGGGCTGAACCCGGAGCAGCCACCGCAGACCTGGACGGAGCTGCGGGACTACGCCCGGCGCCTGACCAACCCGGACAGCGGCCAGTGGGGCTTCAAGCTCTACGAGTACGGCCCGCCGGCGCGGGAGCAGCAGTTCAACTGGTTCATGGAGTGGGTCTGGCGGGCCGGGGGCGACGTCTGGGCGGACAAGGCCCGTACCCGCTCGACGGTCGACGCGCCGGAATCGGTCGAGGCGATGCAGACGATGGTGAGCATGATCGCCGGCGACCGCTCGACCATCCCCCAGGATCAGCCCCAGATCGCGGTGGAGACGGGCAAGCTGGCGATGTGGATGCCCACCGCCGTCGGCGTGCTGAACCTGAAGCGCACGGCGCCCGACCTCGACTTCGGGCTCGCCCCGATGCCCCGCAGCACGCAGTTCGCCACCCAGCTGCAGGTCAACTCCCTGGCCATCATGGCCAGCGCGCCGGAGCGGGACATCGCCTGGGCGGCGACGGCGTTCGTCTCCCAGGAGGAGCAGATGCAGGCCTGGCAGGCCGACCAGGAGCTCTCCGCCGTCCCGGTGCGGAAGGCCCTGCTGGACAAAGCCCCCTGGTCCGACCCGGCCAGCGGCTGGAAGCCGATCATCGACGTGCTGAAGATGCCCGGCGGGCGGCCCAAGCCGCACATCCCGGAGTGGGACGAGTTCACCGAGAAGAACCTCTGCCCCTTCCTGCTCGACGCCTGGACGCAGGTCAAGACCCCCAAAGACGCCCTGACCGAAGCGGCGCGTCAGGCGAACGCCTGGATCGCCGCCCACCCCAGAACCTGATTCGCCGGCCGCGCGGGCGGGCGCGGCCGCGCGCTCAGCGGCGCCAGCCGCGCCGCCCGATGGCCGGGGTCTGCAGGTGGCGCTCCGGGTGGCGGTGCTGCAGGAAGCCCCGCCGTCCGCCGTCGGCCTCCGGGTCGTCCTCCCGGATGATCCCCCCGAACAGCAGGGCCATCAGGAAGACCCACAGCCCCTTGAGCAGGGCCAGAGGGAGCCGCACCGGCAGCAGCAGGAGCCACAGCAGCAGGATCATGCCGGTAGCCTACCCCAGGCCGCGCCCGGTCACCAGCAGCGGCCGGCGCGGCCGGAACTACCAGACGTAGGGCACGAGGCGGTAGCGCACCCGCGCCGTGCAGGCGTCGTACCCGGCGAGCTCCGCCCGCAGGGTGCGCTCCTCCTGCACCGCTCGGGCGGCGACCAGCAGCACCACCGCCAGCCCGACGAGCAGCCCCCACCAGGAGCCCAGCAGCAGGGACGTGCCGGCGATGAAGACCGCCGCCGCGGCGTACATGGGGTGGCGCACGTAGGCGTAGGGGCCGCTGCTGATCACCGTCTGCCCGCGCTCCGTCTGCACCCGCACGGCGGGCGAGAGGTACGAGTTCTCCCTGAAAGTCAGGAAGAAGAGGACGAACGAGGCGAGCACCAGCAGCAGGCCGATCCCCTGCAGCACGGCCGGCACCTGCGACCAGCCGAAGCGCACCGCGTCCAGCGGCATCACCACCAGCCAGGCGAGGAAGAGGACGTTGGCGACGGCGAAGAACACCCGGTCCCACGTCTTCTGCCCCGCGTTGCCGATCCCCGTCATGCGCTCCGTGAGCAACCCCGGGTTGCGCCGCAGCAGCCAGAGGCTGAGGGCGACGACGAAGGCGAAGAAGAGGAGCAGGAACGCCCAGCCCGCCGGCCAGGCCACGGTCCCCGCGGCGAGGAACAGGGCCGCGCCGAAGACCAGGGCCATCCCGGCGATCTGGACGCCGAGCAGCTTCAGATTGACCGCCGCCGGCTCTCCCGCCATCGGAATCGGCTCCCCCGCCCTGTCCCCAGCATAGCGCCGCCTCGCGCCGCCCTTCGGCTATCCTGATCCCCGGTGAGTCTCGCGTGAGCGCGGCCGATCGTGGATCGGGGGGCGGGCCCGGCGGGAGCGCCGCGCCGCCGCGGACGCTGCGCCTGTACGTCGAGCTGGGGACGCCGCCGGCCCCGTCGCTGCTGCGCTGGAGCACCTGGGAGCAGACCCCCTCCAACTTCGACTCCTACGCCCTCCTCGGCCCGGGTGGCCCGGTGCTGATCGATCCGGCCATCCTCCCGGACCGCCCGGACGCTGCCCCGCCGGCGGCCGGCCCGACCGAGAGTCTCTGGGCGCGCCTCGGCGCCCCGCCGCTGGCCACCGTGCTGACCAACGACATGCACGAGCGGGACGCCTACGCCGTGCGCGAGCGCTTCGGCGCTCCGGTGTGGGCGCCGGCCGCCGGGCTCCCCGAGCGCGGCGGCGTGCTCGAGGGGGCGCCGGATCACGCCTACGAGGACGGGGCCTCCCTGCCGGGGGGGCTGCGGGCGCACCGCATCGCCGGGAAGTTCGCCGGCGACACCGTCCTGCTGTGGACGGCGCCGACCGGCGAGGCCGTGCTCTTCACCGGGGATACC
>DATLLM010000258.1:0-2544 GCA_035537855.1 Chloroflexota bacterium
GGGGGGGATCGGTGTCCGGCTCGACGGTGGCGCTGCCGCGGGCGGCGCGCCTCTATCTGTGCGGAATCGCCCTGACCGCGGGGGCCACGATGGCGGTCTGGGTGTGGACCTGGAACACGCGCTTCGCCGGCGCCCTGGACGAGGCGCCGGACGCGCTCGGGGGGCTGGTCGCGCCGGGGCCGCCGGCGTTCGGTGCGCTCGAGGCGCCGCTGGCCCTGCTGCTGCTCGGGGGGCTGCTGGGCGTGGCGGTCGTGGCCCAGCTCCACTCCCTGCCGTTCGGCCCGCGGCGCAAGGTCAACGTGGCCATCGGGGTGTACTTCTCCGGCCTGCTGCTGTTCGGGCCGGCGGTAGCGGTCGCCCTGGCCCGCCTGCTGCGCCGCAACCGGGTGACGGGGCAGCGGGGGACGACGCCCCGGGCGGCGCTGTTCAACACCGGCCAGATGATGCTGGCCACGGCCGCCGGGGGCGCGGTCTACGCCGCCGCCGTGCCCCTGTGGACGCCCGAACCGCTGCAGCGCCTGGAGAACCTGTGGGCCCTGCCCCTGGCGGCGGGGGCGATGTACGCGGTGAACAGCCTGGCGGTTGCGGTGATGGTGGCCCTGCAGCTGGGGCAGACCCCGGCGGCGACGTGGCGCAGCGGGCGGCGCTTCGACCTGCTGCACTTCGCCGCCCCCTTCCTCGCCGGCCTGACGGTGGCCCTGGCGGCGTCGCGCCAGCTGTGGGAGGCGGCGCTGCTGGTGGCCCTGCTGGCGGTGATCCACCTGGCCCTGCGCCAGAGCCTGCACCTGGAAGCGGGCGAGCGGCTGGCGCGGGCCGCGGCGGCGCGGGAGGCGCGCGCGGCGGCCCGGGTGCGGACGGAGTTCTTCCGGGTCGCCGCCCACGAGGTGCGGACGCCGCTGACCAGCCTGCGGGGGTACATCCAGCTGCTGCAGATGCACCTCGAGACGGGGGCGGCGCTCGAGCCGGAGCGGACGCACCGGGCGCTGCGGGCGATCGACCAGGAATCCGAGCGCCTCGTGCGCCTGGCCAGCCAGCTCTACGACGCCTCCCGGCTGCACAACGGGCGCCTGGAGCTCGAGCGGCGCCCGGCGGACGTGGCCGCCTGCGTGCGGGGGGTGGTGGACGCCGTGCGCCAGACGGTGCGCCGCCCGCTGCGGCTGGTGGCCGGCGAGAAGGTCTGGGCGCCCGTCGACGTGCCCCGCCTGGAGCTGGCGGTGCGCAGCCTGCTCGACCTCCTGCTGCGCTACGGCGTCGGCGACGGGCCGGTCGAGGTCGCCGTCTCCCGCGCCCCGGGCGGCGCGGCCACCGTCGCCATCTGGCAGCCGCAGGCGGCCCTGCCCCCGGAGTACCGGGAGCAGCTGGCGGAGCGCTTCGCCCGGTCGGCGGGCGAGCACCGGCTGAGCGATCTGGGCCTGGGGCTGTACGTCGGCCGGTTGGTGGTCGAGGCCCACGGGGGGACGCTCCGGGCGGAGCGTCCGCCGGACGGGGGCACCCGCTTCGTGCTCACCCTGCCGGCCGGGGACGTGCCGCCCGTGAGCGCCGTCGACCCCGCCGCCGGTGCGGCGCCGTCGATCCCGGCGCCGGCTACCCGGCCGTCGGCAGGGCGTCCTTGACCGCGAAGAGGTTGTCCAGGCGCATCTCGGAGTACTTGCGGGAGAGGATCACCCCCTGCGCCCCCCCGGCGAACGCGGCCGCGACGGCGTCCCGGGTTCCCTGCGGGGTGCAGCGGGCCTGCCCCTCGGCGGTGGGGATGTCGATGTCGATCCCGGGCAGGACGGCGACGCCGGGGCCGGCCCCGGCGACCGCTCTGACCGTCTCGCGCCGGACGTACTCCGCCGACCAGGCGGTGGACGGCAGGGCGTCGAGGGGGGCCTCGTCCACGCCCAGGATGCCGTACATCAGGGCCAGGGAGGCCTCAGGCGGGGCGTCGCCGAAGATGGTGCTCGCCAGGTTGCGGTGGAAGCTGGCGTAGCGGGGGCCGGCGCAGTTGTGGTAGGCGACCACCTTCAGGAAATCGGAGTAGGGGGCCAGCTTCCGGTAGTCCTGCTCCGCCCGGTAGAAGGGGGAGAAGGAGTTGTGGTGCATGACGTGCCAGCCCACCTGCACCTCGCGCCGGATGGCCTTCACCGTGCCGTAGATCTCGCCGTAGATGCCGTGCTGGCTGTCCGTCCACAGCTTCTCCCAGGCGAGCAGCTCGGGGTACTCCAGCAGCAGGCGCCAGAACGTGACGAAGTTGCCGTCGGCCGGCCGCTCCCCCCGCCGGGCGGCGCTCAGGAACGCGGCCAGGGCCAGGTAGCCCGCCTTCGCCCGCTCGGTGCTGATCCCCCGCTCCGCCGCCAGGCGCCGGCAGTGCTCGCAGAAGCAGGTGATCCCGGCCGCGCCCTGCCCGCCGATGAGGCTGCCCAGGGGGCCCTGGCGCTCGGAGCACCAGGCCAGGCCGTCGAGCGGGTAGCTCTTGACGTAATCCTCGACGAGAGAGAGCCACCAGAACTTGTAGTCCGGGTTGTTGAAGCAGGGGGTGTGGGCCCGCCGGCCGTAGACGTC
>DATLLM010000259.1:0-3969 GCA_035537855.1 Chloroflexota bacterium
AGGGCGTCAGAGGGCGTCAGAGGGCGTCGACGGCGACGGCGAAGGCCTCGCCCCCGCCGAGGCAGGCGGCCCCGATCCCCCGCCGGCCCCCGCGCGCGCGCAGCGCGTAGAGGAGCGTGGTGAGCAGGCGGGCGCCGCTGCAGCCCAGAGGGTGCCCGAGGGCGACCGCCCCGCCGTTGACGTTCACCCGCGCGTCGTCCCAGCCGAGCAGCTTGCCGTCCGCGACGACCTGGGCGGCGAAGGCCTCGTTCAGCTCGATCAGGTCGTAGTCGTCCAGCGAGGTGCCGGTGCGCTCCAGGAGGCGCTCGATCGTCGGCGCGGGCGCCTCGAAGAGCCACAGCGGCTCGAGGGCGGCGTTGGCGCTGGCCACGTAGCGCGCCAGGGGGCGCACGCCGAGCTCGGCGGCGCGCCGGCCGGAGGTGAGCACCAGGGCGGCGGCGCCGTCGGCGATGGCCGAGGAGTTGCCGGCCGTGACGGTGCCCTCTTTGGAGAAGACCGGTCGCAGGGCGGCCAGGGCGCCGGCCGAGGTGTCCGGCCTGGGGCACTCGTCCGTGTCCACCCGGGTGGGGCCCTTCCGGCCGGGGACGTCAACGGGGACGATCTCGTCCCGGAAGGCGCCGCCGGCGGTGGCGGCCGCCGCCCGCTGGTGGCTGCGCAGACTCCAGGCGTCCTGCGCCTCGCGGGTGACCCCGTGGCGGGCGGCGATGGCCTCCGCCGAGTGGCCCATGTGGTGGCCCTCCCAGGCGCACCACAGGCCGTCCTGGATCATGTGATCGACCAGCCGGGCGTCGCCCATCTTGTGCCCGGCGCGGCTGCCGGGGAGCAGATGGGGGGCGTTGCTCATGCTCTCCATGCCCCCGGCGACGACCACCTCCGCCTCTCCGAGGCGGATCTGCGCCGCCGCCAGGGCGACGGCGGCGAGGCCGCTGCCGCAGACCTTGTTGACGGTCAGGGCCGGGACGGAGGCCGGCAGGCCGGCGCCGATCGCCGCCTGCCGGGCGGGGGCCATGCCCACCCCGGCGGAGAGGACGCAGCCCATGATCACGTTCTCCACCGCGGCCGGGTCGACGCCGGCCCGCTCGACGGCGGCCCGCACGGCGACCGCGCCCAGCTCCGCCGCGCTGAGCGGGGAGAGGGCGCCGAGGAACTTCCCGACGGGGGTGCGAGCGGCCGAGACGATCACGACGTCGTCGGGACGGACAACCGGGTCTGCCACGGGATGCGGTCCTTTCGCTGAGAGCATAGCGCGCGGGGGCATGGCGTAACCTTGTATCGAGAATCCCCGTGTCGGGAGTCCTCGCGGGCGGAGACCCTTGTTCATGGAGACGCGACAGGTATGAACGTCCTGGTCACCGGGGGGGCGGGGTACATCGGCAGCGTCATCGTGGAGGCCCTGCTGCGGCGGGGCCACACGGTGACCGTCCTGGACAGCCTGTACAAGGGCCACCGGGCGGCGGTCACGGCCCCGGCGGCGCTGGTGCAGATCGACCTGGCCGACCGGGAGCAGGTGGGGCAGACGGTGGCGGCGCTCGCCGCCGGGAGCGAGCCGGCCGCCGTGATCCACATGGCGGCGGACAGCCTGGTCGGGGAGTCGATGCAGCGCCCGACCAGGTACTTCCGCAACAACGTGATCAACAGCCTGAACCTGGCCGAAGCGGTCGTCGAGGCCGGAGTCGGGCTGCTCGTCTTCTCCTCGACGGCGGCCGTCTACGGCGAGCCGGAGACGGTGCCCATCACCGAAGCGTTCCCCACCGCGCCGACCAACGTCTACGGCGAGACCAAGCTCGCCTTCGAGCGCGTCCTGCGCTGGCTGGAGCGCATTCACGGGCTGCGCTGGGCGGCCCTGCGCTACTTCAACGCCGCCGGGGCGACGGAGCGGCTGGGCGAGGACCACGCCCCGGAGTCCCACCTGATCCCGAACATCCTGCAGGTGCCGCTGGGCAAGCGCGAGCGGGTGGCCCTGTTCGGCACCGACTACCCCACTCCGGACGGCACCTGCATCCGGGACTACGTGCACGTCGCCGACCTGGCCGATGCGCACGTCCTGGCCCTCGAGGCGCTGCACCGGGATGCCGTGCCCAGCGGGGCCTTCAATCTGGGCTCGGGCACAGGCTACAGCAACCGCCAGGTGATCGAGGCGGCGCGCCGGGTGACCGGGCACGCCATCCCGGTGGTCGAGGAGCCGCGCCGGGCGGGCGACCCGGCGGCCCTGGTGGCCAGCTCGGAGCGCATCCGGCGGGACCTGGGCTGGGCCCCACGGTTCCCGGGGATCGAGGAGATCGTGGGCTCCGCGTGGGCCTGGCACCGCGGCCACCCGAACGGCTACGAGGCCTGACCCGCGCCGGCGATGATCCCCCTCAGCGACGAGAACCCGACGCGCACGACGCCCTACGTCACCTACGCGCTGGTGGCGATCAACGTCGCCGTCTTCCTCTACCAGCTCTCGCTCGGGAGCCAGGTGGAGGGCTTCATCGCCGCCTGCGCCTTCCGTCCGGACGAGCTGGTCGGGGGGCGCGACCTGCCCCCGCCGACCTGCGTGCAGCCGCCGTGGCTGACCATCTTCACCTCCATGTTCATGCACGGCGGGCTGATGCACCTCGCGTCCAACATGCTCTTCCTGTGGATCTTCGGCAACAACGTGGAGGACGCCATGGGGCACCTCAGGTACCTGCTCTTCTACCTGCTCTGCGGCGTCGCCGCCGCCCTGGTGCAGACGCTGTTCACGCTCAGCTTCAACCCCGGCGACGCGGACATCCCCAACCTGGGGGCGAGCGGGGCGATCGCCGGCGTCCTGGCGGCCTACCTGGTGCTCTTCCCCCACGCCCGGGTGCGCACCCTGATCATCCTGGGCTTCTTCATCTCCATGACCCGGATCCCCGCGCTGGTGGTGCTCGGGCTGTGGTTCGTGCTGCAGTTCTTCACCGGCCTCGGGGCCGTCGCCGGCGGGGACACGGGCGGGGTGGCGGTGTGGGCCCACGTCGGCGGCTTCGCCGCGGGGCTGCTCCTGGTGCGCCTCTTCGCGCGGGGCGATCGGGGGCGCCGGGCGATGCCGGCGTACCGCTTCTAGCGTTTCTGGCGGCGGTCGGGGTGGCGATGCGGTTGAGCCCCAGTTGCCCCCGTCGCCCCGGTTGGCTCGTTTGCCGCGCGTTGTGTACCATCGACAACTCGGTGATGGCCTCCAGGGAACTCCATCCCGGCGGCGCCAGGGACATGTGCTGCCGATGACCGCCTATCGGGCCGGCTACCGGTCGATCGCAGGAGCGGACTACGGAGCCCCGTCCCGGTCGCTCGACCGCGGTACGGCCGTGGCGCCGCGCACCGCAGACGACCGGTGGCGCCAGCCGGCGCGACGAGACGGCCAGGACTGGCGCACCGCGGACGGGCGCGCCTCCGGCGCCGCATCCTCCCGGCGCGCCGGGGCGACCGCCACGGCCGCCCCGACCGGCGGGGATTCCGCCGGCGTCGCCGCCGACCGGCGGACGGCGGAGGGGCGCCGCACGGCGAACGAGCGGCGGGCGCTGGAAGGCTTCCGGCGCCGGGTCGACCGGGCCCGCAGCCGCACCGGCAAGGGCTCCGCCCTGCTGCCCTCCGAGCACGACCTGCGGGTGCTGCCGGGGAATCGCAAGCGCCACCCCCTGATGGCCCTGCTCGAATCGCTGCTGGTGCTGGCCGGCCTGACCGCGATGGGCCTGACCGCCCTGGCCGACCGGGTGGCCGCCCACCCCCGCTACCAGAGCCTGGCCCGCTACCGCCTGGCGGCGGCCGGCGTGGCCGCCTGCTGCGTCTTCCTCTTCAGCGGCGTCTCGGTCTACGCCGTGGTGCTGCCGCAGGTGGGCGTCCACGTCCCGGGGCAGAACATGCTGCACCGGATGCTGGACCGGATGCCCAATCCCTGGCGTCCGGAGCGGCCGGCGCACGTCGCCCTGCCCGAGGGGATGAGCGCGCGGCCCGCCCCGCCGACGGTCAACT
>DATLLM010000260.1:0-2128 GCA_035537855.1 Chloroflexota bacterium
CACCCCCTTCCCTCCCGCCGGGAGGGAAGGGGGTGAGCGGGGACGAGCGGCGGTGACCGGCCGTACGGGGCCGGGAGGCCCCGACCCTACTGCGCGCCGCCGGCCGGTGGCGCGCTCGTGCTCGAGCCGCTCCCCGCCGAGCCGCCGGGCAGGCTGGCCGGCTGGCTGCCCGGCGGGAGGGCCCCGGAGACTTTCGCCTTGAGGTCGGCCAGCTGCCGGTCGAGCTCGCTGTCCCCTTCCAGGGCGGCGAATTGGTCCTCCAGGCTGGGACGGCTCTGCACTTCGGAGAGGGCCGCCGCGCGGGCCTCTTCCAGACGGATGCGCTCCTCCATCCGCCCCAGCTCGGAGCTGGGGTCCATCCCGCTCAGCTGCGCGGCCGTCTTGGCCACCTTCTGCTGGGCGACGGCGCGGCGGTGCCGGGCGATCAGCGCCTCCCGGTTCCGCACGGCGCTCTCGTACTTGTTCTCCAGCTGGCTCAGGTCGTGCTTCAGCTTGGTCACGACCTCCTGCTGGGCCTGCAGCTGGCTGGCGTAGGCGTGGGCGTTGTTGTCGTAGTCGATCTTGCGCCGCAGGGCCTCCTTGGCGAGATCCTCAGCGCCACGGCTGATGGCCAGCTCCGCCTTCTGGCCCCACTCCCGACCCAGGTTGGCGTTGCGATCCATGTCCGCTTCCAGGAGCTTCTCCTGGGCGATCATCTCCGCCACCTGTCCGCGGGCCTGCCCGATGGCGTCGGCCATGTCGCGAATCAGCTGGTCGAGGGTCTTCTCCGGGTCCTCCGCCTGATCGAGCATCGCGTTGATGTTGGCGCGAAGGATGGTCGACAACCGGTCAAGAATGCCCATCGTTCTAAAAGCCTCCGAGTCCTTATGGGAGCCTACTCACCAACCGCTGGTTTTGTCCAGAGGTCCAGGTCGTCGCGGGCGATTCCCTGACCGGTGAGGACGCGCTTGCCGTCCGGCCAGGTTTCGACCACCAGGCGCCGGCCGTCCGGCCCCCGGTAGCGCTGGTACTCGACGAAGACGCCCTCCCGCTGGCCGGCGGCGCTCTGCACGCCGACCGAGGCGCTGCCCGATTCGGCCGGCGCGAAAGCGACCCCGTCGAGCGTCGCCGGGCCGCCGTCGCCGGCGGTGGCCAGGCCGGCGACGGCCCCCGCCGGTCCCGCCGGTCGCAGCTCGTACCAGGCGATGTCTGCGCCGTCGCCGCGCACCTCGAGCCAGCGCTCCGCCTTGCCGTCGTGCAGCTGGTAGCTGCGCCACTGCCGGGAGCCGGCGAAGTAGGTGATCACCCCCCGCACGACGTAGTCGTCCAGGTTGTAGGTCACGGCGTCCTCGAGCCCCAGCTCGAGGGGCGTGCTCAGGCGCCGGCGGGGCTGCACCCCGGCGGCCAGGATCTCCTGGGGCGTGAGGCCGCTGGTGCGCTCGCCGCGGCCGAGCAGGGCCTCGCGCTCGCGCACGTGCTGGGCCAGCAGGCCGGCGTTCTCGCTCAGACGCGTCGCCGCCTGCGGCTCGCGGCCCAGGGCCTCCCCCAGGCCCTCCAGGCGGCGCACCTCTTCGAGCACCAGGTCGTCGTAGCGCCGGAGCTGCTCCAGCTGCCCGGAGTCCAGGCGCGCCGCCGTCGCCTCGAGCCAGGTCGTGCTGTCGTAGCCCGGGGCCTGCACGTCCTGCATCACCTCGCGCAGTGCTCCGGCCACCCGCTGCGCCGTGGCGGCGTCGGCGGCGGGCAGGGCGGGCGCGGCCCGGGTGAGCGCGTCCGCGCGCTGCCCGAGCTCGCGGGCCAGCTCGCGGCGCACCACCCGGTCGTTGTCCAGCACGCCACGGCGGGCGCTGTAGGTCTGCGCCTCGGCCTGCTCGCTCGCCCCGCGCCGGCGCAGGTACCAGCCGGCGCCGAGGAACGGCCCGGCCAGGATGGCCACCAGGAGCAGGCCGAGGATCAGGCCCCCCGGCCCGAGCTGCCGGGTGAACAGACTGGACAGGATCCAGAGCACGAGCAGCGCGCCGACGACGGCGCCGATGACGAGCAGGACGGTGCCCAGGGTGCCCCCGGACGTGGTCGTGGTCGCGCCGGCCGTCTGGGCCGCGCCCGCAGGCGCAGGGCGCCGCTCGCCGCCTCCGGTCATGAGAACCCGCTC
>DATLLM010000261.1:0-11015 GCA_035537855.1 Chloroflexota bacterium
CCACCCGCCCGCCCGCGGTGCGCGCCGCCTCCAGGCGCACCCCGCGCAGCAGGCGCACCCCCGGCGCGGCCGCGAGCAGCGCCTCGAAGACCGCCTCGGCGACGTGCGGCTCCCACCAGGTGCCGCCCCGGCACTCGCCCACCGCCGCCCCGTCCGGGCCGTGCGCCGCGACGTAGTGGGCCTCGACCGCCCGGGCGAACGCGGCGAACGGCCCGCCGTGGACCTGGAGGTAGCGGATGTTGGCGATGCTCAGGCCGCTGCTGAGCAGCCCACCGAGGTGGGACTGGGCGGTGCAGAGCGTCACCCGCCGCCCGTACCGCGCCGCCGTGACCGCGGCCAGGATGCCCCCCGGCGTCGCGCCGTAGACGGCCAGCTCGCACTCGATCGTCTCAGTCACCGCTCCCCCTTGCCCGCTCGCCCGCTCGCCCCCGGTCGTCCCGCGCCCCGTCAGGCGAGCGCGCCCGCCGCCGCGGCGGGCCGCACCGCGCCGGCGGGCGGCGCGGTCGAGCCGCGCTCGACCAGGCCGGTCTCGAGGACCACGCTCAGCCGGCGCACGCCGGACACGGCGAGGACGCCGAGCAGCGCCTCGGTGGCCGCGCGGGCCATCGCCCGCCACGGCACGCGCACCGTGGTCAGCTCCGCCGCCACGGCCTCGTCGGCGTCGTCCGCCCCGACGACCGAGACGTCGTCCGGCACGCGCAGCCCGGCCAGGCGCAGGTCGTTGAGGGCCGCGATGGCGTGGCGGTCGCTGAGCGCCAGCAGCGCCGTGGGGCGCCCGGCGGGGTCACTCCCGGCCCCCCAGAAGCGCGTGGCCAGGGAGCGGGCGACCGCGCGCGCCCCGTCGATGGTGAACGGCGCCTCGATCACCAGCCGCTCGTCCTCGTCCAGGCCCGCGGCCCGCAGCGCCGCGACGTAGCCCTCGTAGCGCAGCCCGAGCGAGGTGACGTCGGCGACGAAGCGGGCGAAGGCGATGCGGCGGTGCCCCAGCGCCAGCAGATGGGCCGTCGCCTGCTGCCCGATCTCGCGGTGATCGACGCCGACGTGCGGTGGCGCGAAGCGGTCGGCGAACACGCGGTTGACCACGACGAAGGGGACGCCGCTGGCGCGCAGCTTCTCGAAGCGCTCGTCCGGGCGGTTGGTGCGCACGATCACCGCGCCGGCGATGGACCGCTCCCGCAGCAGCCGGTCGCCGAAGCTCCGCTCGCCGGGTGCGGAGGTGTAGGAGGCGACGACCACGCCCACGCCCCGCGCCTCCGCCACCTCGCGCACGGCGTCCAGGGTCGCCAGGTACACGCTGGACGGCGGCCGCGGGCGCGGGCTCTCCGGAACGAGGACGGCGATCAGGGGCGGCGCCGCGCCCGCCGCGCCCGCCACCCGATTCGCCCCCTGCCCGCGGGGGCCGGCGCCGGCCGTCTGCAGCTCCGCGAGGGCCGCCTCGACCCGGCGGCGCGTGGCCAGGGTGATCCGCGCGTCGTGGCGCAGCGCGCGCGAGGCGGTGCTCGCGGAGACGCCCGCCCGGGCGCCGACGTCGCGCAGGCTGGGCGCCCGTGTCGCTCGCATCCGGCTGCGCCAGTGTACCTCCCGCCCTTGCACGAGCGCCATCGCTGTTGCACGATGCGGGCACGTTGCACGGCGGCGGCGCGCGGGCAGCGCCGCCGGGAGCGCCGTCGGTCGAGGCGCAGCCGGCGGCGGCGCGCCAGCTGCGGCGCCCCCGGGGCTGCGCCTGTGGACGGTGCAGCCCCGGGAGGCCTGGGAGTTGGCGCGCCGCCGGGGCGTGCTGCGAGGGGACGGTCGCCGCGTCTGGCGTGCCTTCCGTCCCGCCTACCGCTGGATGCGGCGCCAGATGGTGACTCGGGGCGTGACCCCCGGCGCGTCGGGCCGTCGGCGCCCGCCCCGCCCGCCGGGACCCGCGGTGCCGTACCCGGTCTGGGCGTGGTACCGCCCCGGCCGGATCTGCGGCGGGCGGGGCACCTCCCCCAGGGCGCCGGGGAGGTGCTCGTGGAGTTCCTGGTCACCCGGAGCGCGGTGCTGCTCCCGGACTTCGAGGCGTGGCACTGTGTGCTCAACGACGCGTTCCTGGCCCTGAGCCAGGCGGAGGACGACGCCTTCGAGGCGTGCCACGGCGGCCGCACCCGCGCGGGCGAACGCTCCGCGGCCTGCCAGGCCGAGGTCGAGGCCAGCTGGGAGCGGGTCTTCGACCTGCAGTGGCCCCCGGAGGCCGCGAGCTGGAGCCACTCCGGTATCGTCCAGGCGGTGGTGCGGAAGGTACCCCTGCGGTCGGTCGTCCGCGCTGCCCCGTTCGTGGCCCGGTGAGGGGGCGGAAGCGGCGGGTGGTCCGGTGGCCCGGTGGCCCGGTGGCCCGGTGGCCCGGGGGCCCGCCGGTGGGCGCCGGCCGGTGCCCCGGATCGCCTCCCTACGGTTTGCATCCCCCGGCTTGCTTTGTCCGGGCGCGCTGGAGAGCAGTGACCCCGCCACGCGCTAGACTCACGGTACGGCGCCGCGGGGGCGCCGCGGGCCCGGCGAACGACGGACGAGGACGCGCGATGACGACGACGAGCACGGCGGCGCAGGCGCAGGCGCGGGCGCGCGACGACGTCGAGCGGGAGCTGCTCGACGCGGCCGCGCGCATGGAGCTGACGGACCGGGGGTGGGTGGAGAAGGTGACCACGGTCGGGCACGGCAACCTGCAGTCCCACCTGCTGCTGCGGCTGGTGGCGCTGGGCCTGGATCCGGAGACGATCGCCTGGGGCGTGCGCCTGACGAAGGAGCCCACCGGCCGGTGGTACGTTCCGGACGGGATCGTCGTCCGCGCCGACAACCCGGTGCCGGCCGACCCCGAGGCCCTCTCCGCGGGCGTCCCCGACCTGGCGATCGAGATCCTCAGCGGCGACCCCGAAACGGCCGCCGGCCGGGCCGAGCGCGACCGCGACCTGGTGGAGAAGCGCCGGGCGTACGCCGCCCGGGGGATCCCCCACTACTGGATCGTCGACCCCCGCCCGCGCCGCCTGGCCTGGCTCGTCCTCGACCCGCGCCGGGGCGCGTACGTCGACCGCTGGGAGGGGCCACTGGCCGAGGCCCCCGCGCCCTGGGTCCCGTAGCCGAGGAGCCCGCCGTTCTCACCCCGTCGGGCCCTCCGGGCAGCCACCACGCGGCGCCCGCCCGGCGCCGCGTCAGGCGCCGAAGCGCTCGCGGAGGTGGGCGCCGAGCGCCGCGTCCAGGGCCCGGAGCGCGTCGTCGACCGACGGGTACGTCGCCTCGCCCTCCCAGATGATGCCCCCCTCGTCCAGGGCCAGGACGAACGAGCGCCCCGGCAGATCCTCGCCCAGCTCGATCCAGCCGTACCCCCGCACCCACCGGTCGACGTTCGGGTACCGGTCCGCGAAGGGCGATCGGTGGTGGTTGCCTTCCTTCATCCCCTCGAGAATATCGCCCTGCGGACGGGCGCCGCGTCAGCGCCCGCCGCGGTCGGTGGACGACCAGCCGAGCAGGGCGTGCAGGCGCTGGGACGGATTGAACCGGAAGACCCGGGTCTCGTGCTCCGGCCGGACGGAGAAGGCGCCGAAGCCACGCAGGGACACGCTTTGGCCCGCCGCAGCGCCTCGTAGATCTCCTCCAGGAAGGCGTCCACGACCGCCGCGACCGTCGCCTCGTCCCGGTCCACCCGCTGCGCCGCCAGGCGCGCTAGCTCCGACTTCTCTACCCGGTCGGTCACCGCCGTGGGACCCTCCTTGCCACTCCGGCTCACGCTGGCCGGGTCAGCGCAGGTACGCCTCCGCGGCTACGCGGAACGCTTCCTCCGGCGGGCCGACGAACTCCCCGGACGGGAACACGGGCAGCGCGTAGCGTTCGTTGCTGGAGGTGGAGAAGGCGAACCCCACCGCTCCTCGCCGGCGAAGGAGCGCTGCGGGTCCTCGCGCTCGCGCTGGCAGAGTGCGGTGCCGGGGCTCAGGCGCCGGTCGGGAGGCCGGCGCCGGGGGCGCCGCGAGCGCCGGGGCTGCCGTAGGCGGCCATGAAGACCCGGACGGCCTCGTCGGCGTAGCGCTGGAGCTGCCGGCGGGGGTACGGCGCGTCGCGCCCCGTGAACATCGCCTCGTTCACCGGCACGGACAGAATCAGGTAGTTCAGCTGTTGGGCGGCGAGGAGCGGGTCGGTCGCCCGCAGGAGGCCGCGGTGGGTGAGTCGCTCGATCTGCGCGGCCAGGGTGGCGTGGGCCCGCTCGGGCCCGGCGCGGTGCCAGGCCCGGGCCAGCTCCGGGAAGCGGGTGGCCTCGGCGATGATCATCCGCCGCATGCGGATGAGGTGGGGCTGGGTCACGTCGGCGACGTGCTGGCGGGCGAAGGCCCGGAGGTCGGCCGCGACGTCCACGCTCTCGGCGAGGCGGTCGACCAGCGCGCGGGTGCGCTCCTCGGCCTCCTCGATGGCGCCCGTGACGGCGGCGACGAACAGGCGGTGCTTGTCGGCGAAGTGCTTGTAGACGGTCACCTTGGACACCGCCGCCCGGGCGGCCACCGCGTCCATGCTGGCGCCCAGGTAGCCGGCCTCGACGAACACCTCGCGCGCCGCGGCGAGGATGGCCCGCCGCTTCGCGGCCGTGCGACCGCCGGCGAGGGGCCGCGCTGCTGCGGTGCCGGCGGCGGTTCTCGGCATGCTCGTTCCTCCCGTGCCCCCTCGCAGCGTACTGGACAGCACCGCGACTCCGTGATAGTGTACTGTACCGTACAGTACACTTGTGGCGAGGAGGCGGCCCCGTGACCACACCGGACCGGAGGGCCAGCGGGGCGGTGACGTCGGAGGACGGCACCGCCATCGCCTACGAGCGGGCGGGCGCCGGCCCCGCGCTGATTCTGGTCGACGCCGCCGGGCGCTCCCGCGAGTTCGGCTCGTTCGGCGGCCTGATCGGCCGGCTCGCGGCCGACTTCACCGTCTACCACTACGACCGCCGTGGCCGCGGGGGGAGCACCGACACCGCGCCCTACGCCGTCGAGCGCGAGGTGCAGGACCTCGCCGCGCTGATCGAGCGGGCCGGTGGCGCGGCGTTCCTGTACGGCTTCTCCTCTGGGGGGCTGGTGGCCTTGCACGCGGCGGCGGGCGGCCTCCCGATCCCGAAGCTGGCGCTCCTCGAGCCGCCGATCGCGCCCGACGCGGAGCGCCCGGCCCAGCAGGCCTTCACCGCCGCCCTCGCCGCGCTGGTGGCGGCCGGACGCCGCGAGGCCGCGGTTGAGCACTACCTCACCGGCATCGGGGTGCCGGACGAGATCCTCGGCGGCATGCGCGGGACGCCGTCCTGGGCGGCGCTGGTGGCCGTCGCACACACCCTGGTCTACGACAGCCTGGTGAGCGAGGCCACCTCGTTCCGCCTCCTGGCGGCGGTGACCGTCCCGGCCCTCGTCCTGGACAGCGAAGGCAGCGGTGACGACCTCACCGGCATGGCCGCCGCCGTCGCCGGGGGGATGCCCAACGCCTCGCACCGGAGCCTGGCCGGCGCGTGGCACGGGGTCCCCGATGAGGTCCTCGCGCCCGCACTGACCGAGTTCTTCACCCGCTGAGTGGCCGGCGGGGACCGGCAGCCTACGGCACTACGGCAGCTTGCCGGGCGGGGGCGTCACGGTGATGGTGTACCGCAAGGTGAAGTCGCCGGTGCTGCTCCGGACGTTCGTGTGGGCGCCCGCGCCGTAGGCGGGCGCCTCATAGATCTTCGTGATCGTGCCCAGGATGTCGTTCGTGTCGAGCGGGTAATGGATGCCGTCGTCGTGCTTGCACTTGGGGCCGGATTCGTGCCAGCCGAACTGGCTGTGGTAGTTCAGCTCTTTCTGGATGCGTGTCGCGTTATCGAGGAGCGTGGGGCCGTGCGCCGCCGGGCCGAAGAGCCACTTCCAGGTTGAGGCGTAGAAGTCGGTCCTCCCGCAGGGGTCGACCTCGGAGCCGACGGTGAAGAGGACGAGGGGCGTCGTCGGGGGGAGGTCGACGGAATGCTCCGTCCCCGGACGGAAGCGGACCGTCTCCCCCTCGCTGACGTCCCACAGGCCCGCCCCCGGGCCGCTCGCGTCCGTGAGACTGATCTTCGTCCCCTGGACGTACACGACGAGATCGTATTCGCCGTCCCCCGAGAAGATGCCCTCGTGGGTGTCGTGCACCGTCAGCGAGTCGAAGGTCACGCGTATCTGGTAGCGGTTCAGGGGGGGAATCGTGACCGCCGGCAGCCGCTCGGGGTCCACGATCTCCTGGCCGGTCGTCGTGCCGTGGGAGGTGGCGCCGGCCGGTCGAGCCGAAGCGACGGGGGCGGTCGATCCGACCGCGGCGGCGCCGACGAGGGCCGCCAGCGTCAGCGTCGCTGCCAGGCTGCGGACTCTCCGTGCGTGCATGACCGGTTCCTCTCTCGCGCCTCCCGCGGCGCTGCGGGGGGCAACGTCGCCCGCCGTCCGCCCGACCGCGTCCCCCCGTCCGTCGCCCGGGGGTCGGGCACGATTCCACTCTAGGGGCGCACGGCGCGCGCGCGGCCCCCACGGGGGGACCGAGTGGCGCCCACGTTGCGACCGACCGGCGGGCCCGGGACTCGTCCGGCGCGAGGCGGACGGTCCCGGCGCCGCCGGGTGCGGCCGCCGGACGCCGCCGGGGACGGCCGCCGGGCAGACGCCAAGCGGGCGCCCATCGGTCCCACGGCGGGGGCGGCCAGCCCGTCGCGATCTCCTACGGTGGAGTCGTGGAGCCGTGCGCAGGGCCTGCGGCCCGGCCACCGGGGCCTGCTCTCGGCGGTGTCGGGCGCCCTGCCCAGACCCAACACCCGGCGCGCACGAAGGGAGTGCGAACGATGGCGGTAGTCAAGCTTTCCATCACCCCGATCGCGGGTTTTCCCGGTAACTACAAAGTGAATGTCAGCGGTTCCGGATTCAGTCCGAATAAGAAAGTGCTGTGGCGATTGAGAGGAGAAGACACATTCGTCGACGACAATATCATTGCCCCTCGTGGCGGCGGCCTCGTCGGCCCGGATGGGACCTTCGGCTTCGAAGCGAACGCGATCGGCGGCAACTTGAATGAAGACTGGGGCACCGACGAGATCTACGCCGACGTCTACTACGCCGATCTTGGCGGGTCCCACCACAAGTCCAATACGGTCACGGGCAATTACTGAGCTCGGGTTGTCGGCGGCGGTGAGGACGATGCCCCGGGTGGGCCGCAGGCTGTAGATCGTTGCGTCCGTGCGTGGGCGACTCCTCGGCAGCGGTCGGCAACGACGAATCACCCGTCGGATCAGTGAAGGGAGAGACACATGGCGGCGACGCTCCAGCTCAAGTCGATCACGTGCCTCCAGCAACAGGAGGTCTTCACGGATGAGCTCTACCTGACCTTCAACGGAAGAAAGATCTCATTACCCAACATGACTCAGGGTCGCACGAAGACCCTGAGTGGTGACTACCAATTCAATGGATCGGCGTCGTTGAGTCTGTTCGAGAATGACGGTGACCATTGGTATGACCGGGATGACCACATCGGAACCCACACGATCACCGAATCGCAAGCATCAGGTGGTGACTTTCCCCTCGACTTCGACGAGGGGAGGGGAAGTGCGGGTGCGCACTACCGATTGGTTGTTGATGTAACCCCTGGCTAGTCCGACGTCGTTTCGCCCAGCCTCCGCGCGCCGCAGGAACCGGTGGCAGATGAGGGCGCAGGTCAGGGGCAGGAACGCCAGCACCTCCCCGTCCGCCCGCGCGCCAGCGCTCCCACACCGCGCCCGGGGCCGGAACGGGCGCTTTGGGGCCCCGCGGTCAGTCGCCCCAGCCGGCGAGGAACACGTCCACCAGCTCCATCGTGCGCACGGCGTCGGCCAGGGTGGCGGCGGGGGGCTCCGGCGGGCCCCCCCGGCGCAGGCACTCGACGAAGGCGCGGTCCTCCGCCCAGTAGCCGAAGGCGTCGCTGCCCTGCGCCTCCTCGGGGGGCAGCGTCAGGTCGGCGAAGGCCCCGTCGCGGAACACCCGGCCGGTGTTCATGGCGCTGCCGATCCCCTCGGTGACGGCCCAGCACCGGTCGCCGAACAGCTGCAGGCGCTCGATCTTGGGCACCGACGTGTAGGTGCTGATCAGGTGGCCGGTCGCGCCGGACTCGAAGCGCACGATGCCGTGGAACGCGTCCGGCAGGTCGCCGTGCAGGTGGGCGTCGGACCGGGCGCGCACCTCCCGCACCGGGCCGCCGAGGTGGCGCAGGAGGTCGAGGGCGTGGACGGCGTCGACGCCGATCCAGCGCGCGTTGACCTCCGGCGGGTAGTCGGCGTACTGCTGGGGCCCTTTGTGGTACTCGGCGACGAGGACGGCCGGGGGCCGCCCGGACGCCTCGGTCACGGCCCGCCAGGCCAGCCGCACGTAGGGATTGAAGCGGCGATTGAAGGCCACCATCGCCCGGCGCTGGTGGCGCTCCGCCAGGGCGGCGAGCTCCCGCGTCTCGTCGGTGCGCAGGCCGGGCGGCTTCTCGAGGACGGTGTCGAAGCCCCGGCGCAGGCACTCGGCGGCGACGGCGAACGTCGCCGGGACGCTGACGAGCACCCACACGGCGTCGGGACGCACCTCGTCCAGCATGCGCCGGTAGTCGGTGAAGGTGCGCGTCTCCGGCGTGCCCCACCGCTCGGCCGCCACCCGCAGGCGGGCGGCGTCGCGGTCGCACAGGGCGGCCAGGTCGACCGCCGGCAGGGCGCGCAGGGCGCGCAGGTGGACGGTCGCGATCCCGCCGGTGCCGATCACGGCGACGCGCACGCGCGGCGCGCCCGCGCCGTCCGGGGTCGGGCTCACCGGGCTCACCGGGACTCCACTCGCAGCGCCCGGTCCGCCAGCGGCAGCGCCACCCGGGCGCCGCCGCGGGCCCGGGTGGCGTGGCCGGCCAGGGCGATCTCCAGCGCGGCGCGGCCGTCGCGCCCGCTCGACGCGGGTTCCCGATTCGCTGTCCCGTGGCGCGCGCACGCCGCCAGCACGGCGTCCGCCTCGGCCAGCGAGGTGGCCACGGCGTTCTCGCACAGCACCCCCCGGACCCCGGCCGCCGCGGCCGCGATGGCGACGGGCGCGTGCAGCGCCGCGTGCGTGCAGACGCTGACCAGGTCGAGGTCCTCCCGCGCCAGCATCGCCTCGTAGTCGGCGTAGCGCGATCCCGCCGCCACGCCCCAGCGGGCGCCGAACGCGTCGCGGGAGGCCGCTCCGGGCGCGCAGGCGGCGACGACGCCGACGCGGTAGGGCCGCCCCCCCGGCGGCGCCCCCGCCGGCGCGGTCACCGGGTCTGGAAGAGGGCGTCCCACTGGGGCTTGATCGCGGCCAGGGCCGCGTCCGCGGTCTGCTGACCGAGCTGCATCGCCTTCTGGGCGTCGGTCAGCAGGGTGTCCATCTCGGGCGACTTCGGGGGCAGCTGCGTGACGCGCAGCAGCTTGTTGGACTCGCGGTAGACGGCCGCGCTCTCCCAGGGACGCAGCCCCTTCACGAAGTCGCCGGACTCGGCCAGCGACTTGCGCACCGGGACGGTGCCGGGGAAGGTCCCCGTCCAGGTCCGCTGGGCGTCCGCCGTGGTGAAGAACCGCACCAGCTCGTAGGCCTCGTCCGGGTGCCGGGTGGCCTTGAGCACCCCCCCGGCGTGCGGGGCGGCCCGGACGACGCGCCCGCCCTTGCCCTTCGGCGCGGCCACCATGCCCTTCTCGAAGTCCGCCTTGTCGAACGTGGTGGCGGTCTGGCGCAGGAGCAGGGCCATCCCGACCCGGCCGGAGGCGATCCCGCCCGGCGGCGGGAGCGGGTCGGACGGCAGGGGCGCCACCTTGTGCTTGACGTGCAGGTCGGCCATGTACTGGTGGGCGGCGACCGACTCGGGCGCCGTGAGCAGACTCTGCTTCAGCTCCCGGTCGAAGAACTGGGCCCCCATGGGCCACATCCAGGCGTTGGACACGTCGATCCCGGTGGGGAACGGCGGGGCGAAGCCGAAGCTGCGGTCGTCCCCGGCGCCGGCGGTGAGCTGCCGGCACACCTCCAGCAGCGCGTCCCAGGTCCAGGCGCCGGCCCGCTCGTAGTCGTCCGGCAGCCGGACGCCGCGCTTCTGGAACAGCGTCTTGTTGTAGCCCACGAACACCGGGCCGAAGAGGTAGGGCAGGCCGAAGGTCTGGCCCAGCCCGTGGACGCGCCGCGCCGGGTCGAAGCGGGAGTACTCGATCGTCTGCGGGTAGAGGTCGTCCAGCTTGAGCGCCCGGTCGCGGGTCAGGCGCGCGTCGAGCCCCAGCAGCGCGTCGATGGCGACGTAGGACATGAACTGCTTGGCGGTGAAGTAGGTCGTGTCCGGGGGCGTGCCCCCGGCGAGCTGCGTCAGCACCTTCTGGGTCTGGCCGGTGCCGCCCAGGCCGGACTCGTCGCGGGCGACGACGCCGATGCGCGGGTTGGCGTCCTGGAAGCGCTTGACGTTCTGCAGCATCGGCGCGTCGAAGCCGGGGTCGACCGCGAACGACCACTCCAGCGTGACCGGCTCCTGCGATGACCCCGCCGGCGGGCCGGAGCCGGCGCTCTGGCCGCAGGCGGCGAGCCCCGCCGGGGCCACGGCGCCGGCCGCCGCCAGGAACCCGCGCCGCGTGGTGTGCCGACCGACCGGCGGCGGGGCGCGACGCGGGCGTGCCGGCGCTTCAGGGTGTCTGACCGACGTGCGCACGGTCGACCTCCTGCGCGCATTCTATACCCGCCCTCCTCCTTGTCAACGAGGACGCGCCCGGCCGGTCGGGGGCCAGCCACCGGGTCAGCCCGGACGCGGCCCGGTTCGGCTCGCGCCACGTCCGGTGGCCAATCTTCCCCCTGGACGACCTCGCCCGGAGCCCGGACGGCGCGTGCCGGGCGTGCCGGGGCGCCGCCCCGCGCTCAGGCCGGCGCCGCCGGCCGGGCCTCGGCCGCGATCCCCGCCGGGAGCCGGGCGTCCCCGACGGTGTTGGCCGCGATGTAGTCCCAGCGGATGTCGTAGCCCAGCCCGGGGCCCCGGGGCAGCGTGACGTAGCCGTCCGCGTCCAGGGGGTC
>DATLLM010000262.1:0-13304 GCA_035537855.1 Chloroflexota bacterium
CGGCCACAGTGGTGGCGGTGCGGTCGGAGGACGAGAGCAGCGTCCCCGTCCCCGACCGCACCGCCACCAACGCGGCCGCCTCCTCACCGGCGCCCGGGACCGGGGTCAGGTCGTCACTCGACCAGGAGGAGGCTTCAAACGGGACGGGCGTCGGACCGATATCGAGGAGGCCGGTCGGCACGGCCCCGGCGCCCATCAGCAGCAGGCCGCCGCCGCCGATGATGAACAGGAGATTGGCGAGGGCCGCGATGAGGGCCGCGTTGATCACTCGCACGAGAGGCTCCGGCTCGTGCCCCGGAGAGAGAAAAAGCGATTGGGGGTCGCTGCGATCAGCGACCCCCTCCGCGTCCGGGGAGCGTACCTAGGATAGCGAACGGCTACGCGCGGCGCTCGGCGTAGCGCCGCAGCGTCAGCCCGCCCACCACCAGGGCGCCGAGGACGAGCGCCGCCATCGTGGCGTCCTGGATCGGCTCGCCGGCGCGCGCCGCCGCCGTGACCGCCGTCTGCGTCGCCTGCGCCGCGGTGCGCGTGGGCGTCGCCTGCCCGTGGACGACCGACGTCGCCATGGGTAGCGCCAGGGCGCCCGCAACCGTCACGATGGCCGCGATCCGCCGCCAGCCAGTCCTGCGCTTCGTCATCTTCCGACACTCCTCGGGCTGCGGTCTTCTGTCTGTCTGCTCACAGGCAACCGGCCGGCCGCCTCGCGGGGGCACTGTACCATGCTGAGCCGGTCCGCCTCACCCCTTAACGGGGCAGGACCCCGGAAGCACTCGGAACGTGGCGCCAGCGCGCCGGCTGCTCGACGGCCACGTCGTAGGGCCGGCCGCGCCGCTCCACCTCGAGCTCGTACAGCCGGTCGTGGTAGACGAGCACGTCCGCCTGTCCGGGGACGCCGCTGCGGTCGCGGTAGAGGTGCGGCGAGAGGAAGTAGCGGCCGCGCCCCAGCAGCAGCGGGTCGAGGGTCACCTCGAAGACCCCCGGCCCGTCGAGGCGCTGCACCGCCAGGCCCGCCTCGCGCGCGTCCAGGCTGCAGGCCACCACCCCGTCTGCGCGGACGATCTGCACCACCAGCGCCAGATCGGCGTCGTCCGCCGCGCCGTCGTAGGCCAGCCGAATCGTCACCGGATCGCCGGCGTAGACCAGACCGGCCGGCCGGCCGGCCGCGTCCAGCACCTCGACCCCGGTGAAGCGCACCTCGCCCGTGCCCCAGATGTGGCCGGCGGCGACCGGGTCGCTGCGATCGACGGCCGGCAGGGCGGCCACGGCGCCGTCCTCGAAGCGGCTGCGGGCCATCGCCTCCCGCTCGGCCGCGGCGTGCACCCGCAGCGCGCCCTCGTAGTCGCGGCAGACGGTGGCCGGATCGCCGTCGCCGGCCAGGCGTCCGCCTTCGATCCACAGGGCGCGGCCGCAGAGGCGCTGCACGAGGTAGGTGTTGTGGGAGACGAAGAGCACCGTCGCCCCGCTGGCGCAGATCTCCCGGATGCGCTCGAAGCACTTGGCGATGAAGGCGCTGTCCCCGGCGGCGAGCGCCTCGTCGATGATCAGGATCTCCGGCTCGACGCTGATCGCCACGGAGAAGCTCAGCCGGGCCTGCATGCCCAGGGAGTAGGTCTGGAAGGGCATGTCCATGAACGGGCCGAGCTCGGCGAAGTCCACGATCGAGTCGTACTTGCGCCGGATCTCGGCCTCCTCCATCCCCAGCACGGCGCCGCCGAGGAAGACGTTCTCCCGGCCGCTGAACTCGGGGTGGAAGCCGCTGCCCAGCTCCAGGATGGCGGACATGCGGTAGTTGACGTCGATCTCGCCCTCGGAGGGCGCGCTGATCCCGGTGAGCAGGCGCAGCAGGGTGGTCTTCCCCGCCCCGTTGCGCCCGATCACGCCGACGATCTCCCCCCGGTGCACGTCGAAGGAGACGCCGCGCAGGGCCCAGAACGGCCGGTGCCGCGGGCGGCGGGTGACCCACTCCACCGCGCGGTCGCTGTGGCGCCGGTAGACCTGATAGCGCTTCCCCGCCCCGCGCACGGCGATCGCCAGATCGTCCATCGTTCTCACCCGGTCAGAGGATGTCGCTCAGGAAGACGCGGGTGCGCTCGAAGGTCAGGAATCCGACCAGCAGCGTGACGGCGGCGAAGGCGGCGAACACCGGCAGGCTCAGCGCGTGCTCGATCCCGGCGCCGAGCAGGGCGTCGCGGTAGAGGCGGGCCAGGTGGGCCAGCGGATTCAGCTCCACGATCAGGCGCAGGGGCCGCGGCAGGTCGCGCTCCAGGTAGAAGATGGGGGTCAGGAACATGCCCACCATCAAGGCCACCTGCACCACCTCCTTGACGTCCCGCAGGACGGCGCCCAGGGCGCCCAGCAGCCAGGCGACGCCGGCCAGGAAGACCGCTTGCAGCACGAGCACGGCCGGCAGGAGCCACAGGCCCGGCGGCGGCCCGCCGTGCAGCCAGGTGGCCAGCAGCACCAGCACCAGCAGCCCGATGGCCTGGGAGAAGGCGACGACGTAGAGGCTGGTCAGGGGCAGGATCTGCACCGGGAAGACGACGAACTTGACCAGGTTGCGGTGCTCGGCCATCGTCTGCGTCGACCGCCCGGCCACTTCGGAGAAGGCGACCCAGGGCAGGAGCCCGGCGAGGACGTAGAGGGCGTACTCCGCCGTCGGGGCGCCCGGATTGAGCCGGGCCCCGAAGACGAAGGTGAAGATGACGACGTAGACGGCGACGAAGATCAGGGGGCTGAGCGCCGTCCAGGCCAGGCCCAGGACCGAGCCGACGTAGCGCTGGCGCAGCTCCCGCTCGGCCATCCGCTTCAGCAGCCGGCGGTGGCGCCAGACGCCGAGCAGGCGCACCGGCAGGGGCGCGTCCGCGTCACGCGCTCCGACGTAGTGCCAGGCCACGGCCCGCTTCCCCCCCTTCCGCCGGCTGCGCCGGCTGGGCCCCGTTCACCGGCTGCGCCGGCGCCGGCGCGGACCGGTCGAGCGCCCGCCCCCGGGCCAGGCGGCCGGCGAGCCAGCCGCCGCCGGCGACGAGCGCCCAGGCCACCGTCGCCGCGGCGAACGGCGCCACCATGTAGGCGTAGCGGGCCTGGTAGAGGGCCGGGTGCCCGGGCACCCCGGCGACGAACCCGATCGGCGGCATCACGCCCACGATACACAGCGCCGGCACGAGCCAGGTGCGCCGCCAGCGGCGCCACTGGAAGAGCAGCCCGACGGTGCCGGCCAGGAAGAGCAGGGGCACGAAGCGGGCGGAGTGCAGGCCCAGGTACCGGCCCCAGCCGGCGGTGCCGTTGGCCAGCAGGTAGTAGTGGGAGACGAAGACCTCCTCGCCGTAGATGCGGGCGTAGCCGCCGAGCGTGTACCGCACCCACTGCGACGGGGTGAAGTAGCGGAAGACGAACTCGGTCGCCGTCACCCGCCGGTCGGGCTCGAACCCCGGCTGGCCCAGGCGGTCCTTGAAGACCTCCCGCCAGTTGTTGGTCGCGATCTCCGTCGACGCCGGGGCGACGTCCCCCCGGGAGCGCCCGTAGCCGGCCAGGGTGGGCACCAGCACCACCGCCAGCAGGGCGAGCACGGCGACCGCCCGCCGCACCGGCCAGCGCTGGGCGACGGCCGCCCAGACCAGGATGAAGAGGGCGAAGGGCAGGGCGTCCAGGCGGGTCACGGCGGCCGCCCCGGCCAGGAAAGGCGCGAGCCAGTAGAGTCCCCACCGCCCGGACCGCGCCGCCCAGAGCACGATCAGCAGCAGCCCGAGCAGCACGCCGGTGACCTCTTCCCGCAGGCCGACCGCCGCGTTCCGGTACCAGACGGCGTCGATGGCCAGCAGCAGCGCGGCCAGCAGCCCGGCGCCCCGCCCCAGCAGCAGCCGCACGGCGACGGCGCTGACGCCGACCCACACCGTGCTGGCCAGCACGGTCAGGTAGACGGCGTGGATCTCCTGGGCCCCCACCAGGTGCAGCCAGTTGTGCATCAGGTAGACGAACAGGGGCTCCCGGAAGTACGTGCTGCCGCTGAAGAAGAGGGCGAACAGATTCGTGCGGCGGTCGACCAGCAGGCGGTCGAGGTACAGCCCCTCGTCGTAGTAGCTCTGGGCGTCCATCGAGAGGGGGATGCCCCACCCCGGGTTCTGGACGAGGAACCCCCAGCGCAGCTGGAAGGCGAGCAGGACGACGCCGGTCAGGGCCAGGCGCCAGACCAGCTCGCCGGTGCCGTCCGGTCCGCGCCGCCGGGAGACGGCCCACAGGGCGACGGCGGCGGCCCCGAAAGTGGGGACGGCCACGCCGGCGGCCACCTCCGGGGCGGACACGCGCAGGGCCCAGCCGGCCAGACCGACGAGCAGGCCCCACCCCCAGGCGAGGGCGATCCGGGCCGCAGCTGAGGGCCAGCGGGCGGCCGTCAGGCGCAGGCCGGCCAGCGCCAGCACCGCGCCGGCCGCCATCAGCCAGAGCAGGGCCGGGAGCCCGGCGTCCGGAACGGAGCGACCGCTTCCCGCCGGGTCGGCCCCGCCGGCGACCACCAGCAGGGCGCGCAGGGAGGGGTGCATCTCGCCCCCCAGCGTCGACGCCCAGACCGCGGGGACCGACCGGGCGATCAGCAGCGGGGCCAGGGCGATTCCCAGCCAGGCGCAGCCGGCGAGCGCCAGGCGCCGCGCCGCCGGGGCGAGCGCGGGCAGCCCGCCCGGCGCCAGGCGCGCGTCCGCCAGCAGCGGCAGCGCCAGCAGCAGGACGCCCGCGACCGGCGGCGTGAGGCGGCGGCCGAGCTCGGGCCGGAAGAGCCCCGTCCAGGCGTCGGCCGCGGCCCGCCCCGGCATCTGCGGCAGCACCGGGTCGGCCAGGGCCACCAGCAGCAGGCCGGCGGCGACGGCAGCCCAGGTCCAGGGGCGGCGCGCCGCCGCCCGCACGAGCGCCCGCGTCCAGCCCGGCCGGAACAGGCAGAGGGGCCAGGCGACGGCGGCCAGGGCGAGCAGCATAAGGTCGAACGGGGTAAGCACCTTCGCCTAATCGCCTAGGCCGGCGCCGGCGGGGAGTCGACCCCGACCAGCGGGGGCGCGGCCCGCCCCGACGCCCGCTGCAGCCAGCGTTGCAGCTTGAGCCGCCGGAAGCCGATCAGGCTCATCCGCAGCAGCAGGATGCCGTGCTTGTAGACCTGCACCTTGGAGTAGCCGGAGGTCCGCCGGCGGTAGCGCACCGGCACCTCGACCAGGGGGAGCCCCAGCCGGGCGGCGCCGAACAGCAGGTCGAAATCCCCGAAAGGGTCGAAGTCCCCGAAGTAGCCGCGGTTCGCGGCCAGCACGTCGTAGTCCCGCTTGCGCAGCACCTTGGTGCCGCAGAGGGTGTCCTTGATGCGCTGCTCGAGCAGCCAGGTGAAGACGAGGCTGAAGAACTTGTTGCCGAACAGGTTGACCGTGCGCATCGCCTCGTCCTCCAGGGGGTAGACGAGGCGCGTCCCGTTGACGAAGCCGGCCCGGCCGGTGGCGATGGGTCGCAGGAACTTGGGCAGGTCCTCCGGGGGCACGGTCAGGTCCGCGTCCAGGATGAACAGGACGTCTCCCCGGGCGGCGGCGAAGCCCTTGCGCACGGCGTCGCCCTTGCCCAGACGGAGCATCTTCACCGGCCCGTCCCCGCCGGGGGCGGCGGCGCCGTTGGCGGGCGCCCCGTTCGGTGCCCCGTTCGGCGCCCCGCCGGCCAGGGGCACCTGGTCGATCAGCTTGATGTCCTTGCGCCCCCGGTGCCGCTCGATCTGCTCCAGGATGCGCTCCCGGGTGCGGTCCGTCGACGCGCCGTCGACGAAGATCAGCTCGGTGTCCGCGCCGAGCGGAGGCAGGCGGTCGACGCAATCGGCGATGTTCCCCTCCTCGTTGCGGCAGGGGACGATCACGGTGCAGGTCAGGCGCTCGTCGGCCACCGGCTGCGGCGCCTCCGGACGCACCACCCAGTGGCCGACCAGGGCCAGGTGCCGCGCCAGGGGGAGGCGGACGGCGAACCGGTTCAGCAGCGGGGCGAGCAGCGGAACGGGCTTGGGGCAGATCAGGCTCGCGCCGCGCTCCAGGGTGCGGAAGTCGGTCAGGGTGAGCAGGTTGTCGACGTCGTCCATCCCCAGCCAGTTCTGCTGGGCCTCCGGCATCTTCAGCCCCAGGCGCTCGGCGGCGAGCATCGCCCCGTGCCAGAGGAAGTTCCAGTAGGTGATCAGGATGCGGGTGTCCGCCGTGCAGACGGCTTGCAGGCGCTCGAGCAGGTCCTGGATGTCGTCGACGTGTCCCAGCAGGTCGGAGAGGACGACGTAGTCGAACGTGGTGCCGAGCGGCAGGGCGTGGGCGTCGCCGCGGACGAAGAGCAGCCGCCGATCCGGTCCCGACCCGGCGGGGGGATTGGGGTGCCGCGCCCGGGCGACGCGCACCATCCCCTCCGAGATGTCCACGCCGACGCCGAGCGCCGGGCGCAGCGCCGCCAGCAGATCGCCCGTGCCGCAGCCCAGCTCGAGGACGCGGGCCCCGGGAGGGACGACCGCACGGGCCAAGCGCTCGATCTCCGCGTAGTAGTAGCGGTTGCGCGCCTTCCAGCCCGCCCGCTGCGGAGCGTAGCGGTCGAACCAGGCGGCCGTGCGCCGCCGCGCCTCACGGCGCTGGACGGCGTCCGTCTCGTCGCCGGACGCCCGGGCCGGCGCGGCCACGGTCAGCGCGGCCACGCTCAGTCCCGCCCCGCGCGCCCGGTCGCGCGGGCGCGGCCGAACAGGCCGCCGGGAGGGGCAACTCGTTGTGATACTGCAGTGAGCCCCGTGAGGAGCACGTACAGGCCGGTGAACCAGACCAGCCACTCGTTGAGTACGGCGGCCCACGGCGCGACCGGCATGGTGGGGAAGACGCTGGCATGGACGGCGACCACGGCCAGGCTGATGGCCAGGGCGGTCGCGTCCGGGCGCAGCCAGGAGAGCCGTCCGGAGGGCGAGGCCGCCGGAGCGGGCGCGGCGGCGGCTGCGGCCGGCGCGCCTGAGGCCGACACGACTGAAGCGGTGTCCACGTCTGGGGCGTCCACGGTCCTGGAAACGGTTCGGGAGACGGACTCCGACCGCGCCGGGGGCGGCGCGGCCTCGACGCAATGGTTAACGTCCGCCAGGGACGGCCGACACCACCAGCCCGCACCGCCCGGCGCGCCCCGGCCGCGCCCCAGCGCGCCGCTCACGGCCGCCGCCGTCGCCACCGCCGGGAGCGCCCTCGGCCTGCTGCTGACCGGGCCGGTGGAGTGGATCGAGTCCTGGCGCAACCAGGCCGACCTGTTCCTCTCCCTCTGGATTCTCCTCTTCGTCCTCTCCCTGGCCGCGCTCTGGACGGCGGGGGCCGTCCTGCGGGCCGTCCGCCGCGAGGCGCCGGCGGCGCCCCAGGACGCGGCCGCCCCGCTGCCCCGGCCGCGCGTGCTCGGCGCCTGGGCCGCCCTGCTGTTCGTGATCTGTCTGGCCGAGCTGCTCAGCCACTCCGGGACGCGCAACGGCTTCCTGGCCAGCAGCCGCCCGGAGAGCGGCGTCGAGGCCTGGACGGCCGCCGACGGCTACGCCACCCTGCTCGACGGCGTCCCCGCCCAGGGCGACGGCCTCTTCCTGCTGCCCATGCTGCGCACCTTCCTCGACGAGGGGGCGCCCGGCCCGAGCGAGTACGACCGCCGGGCGGGGCACACCTACCTCGTCGCCCTGCTGCAGCGCCCCCTGGGGACGTACTGGGGCTTCGCCGCCCTGAATCTGCTCGCCTGGTGGGGCGCGGCGCTCGGCGTCTGGTGGCTCGGCCGGCGCTACTGGCCGGGCACCCTGGTGCCCTGGATCGCCTCCCTCTTCGTCGCCACCGGCGGCGGCTTCGTCTTCATGGGCGCGGCCCCCCAGCCCCACGCCGTGGCCTTCGGCGCCTTCGTGCTCCTGCTCGTGCTCGCCGAGTCCCTCGCCGTCTGGGAGTCCCGCCCGGCGCCCGCCGCCGGGATCAAGCTGGGTTGGGCCACCGGGGCGGCCGGCCTGATCTACTTCGTCCACTTCCCGGCCCTGCTCTACTACTGGCTCTACGGTCTGGCCGGCGGCCGCGCCCGCCCGCGCTTGCTGCTGACCGCCACGGCCGTCGCCGTCGCCCTGCTCTTCGTCTGGCAGGGCTACGCCGCCGTCCTGCTCGGTCTGACTTTCGCCGGGGGCAACAACGAGTACGCCGGGGAGGCCGTGCGCAGCTGGCTCACCCTCGCCGCCCGCGGCCCGGAGGCCCTGCTGGGCCAGCTCCACGGCGGCTCCCTGCGCGGCCTCTTCGCCGGCGCCTTCCCCTACCTCTACTGGGTCCTGGCCCTCCTCGGCCTGCTGCGCTCCCCCGCCCGGTCCCGGGTCTGGGCCCTGGCCATCCTCGTCGCCGCCACCCTGCCGGCGATCGCCTTCACCACCCGCTTCCAGCTCCCCCGGCTGGCCTACTTCGCCTACCCCGCGGTCTACCTGCTCGCCGCCGCCGGGGTCGCCGCCCTCGCCTCCTGGCTCGGCGGGCGCAGCCGGCCCCGCCGGCTGCTGATCGCGGCGGGCGCCGTGCTCGTCGTCGCCGCCCTGGCCAACGCCGACCTGGCCGGGTCGCAGCGCTTCAACGTCTGGTTCCACTACGGTATGGGGAACACCTGGTGAGCGCCGCCACCGCCCCGGTGACCGCCCGCCGGCCGGCGCCGCGCACGCTGCGCCTCGCCGCCTGGACGCTCCTCGCCCTCGCCGTCGTGGTGAGCCTCGCCGGGGCGTCCCCGGCCACCCTCTGGGCGCGCCTCTTCTTCGGCGTCGTCTTGCTCGCCGGGGTGGTCGCCCTCGCCGGGCTGGCCGGGGCCTGGCCCCAGGTCATCGCCGCCGCCGCGCTGCTGCTCCTCGTGGTGGCGCAGCGGGCGGTGCAGCGACCGGTGACCGAGCCGCCTTCGCCGCAGTGGACGCGCCCGCTCCAGGGCCCCGAGCAGACGGTGCAGCAGACGGTCGCCCTGCCCCTCGGCACCCCCGCGTGGGAGCGACTCTGGCAGCGCGCCGCCGGGGCCTTCGTCTACGTCTGCGCCCGCAGCCCCCTCGACGCCGCCGACGGCCTCGAGCTGGTGGCGAACGACGTCTCGCTCGGCACGATCACCGAGGCGCAGGCGATCGGCCCCCGCCCCGGACCGACCTTCGTCGGCTTCTACCGGATCCCCGTCGCCCGCGACCTGCTGGAGCGCCAGTCTCCGGCCCGCCTCAGCCTCAGGCGCCTCCCCGGCGCCACGCCCCGGGCCATCCCCATCTGCGGCACCTTCAGCTACCGGCCGTCGGCCGGCCCGGAGTCGAGCCGCTACTTCGACGGCGCCGGCTGGTGGCTGCCGGGGCCGGCCCAGGGGGGACGCTTCACCGTCGAGGTGCGCGTCGAGGACGCCACCGGACGCCCCATCTGGGTCACCTACTGAGCTTCCGGACTCACACGGGGGGCCGTCCGGCTCAGAACCAGATGTCGACCGTCGGCCGGCCGTCGGCGTCGAGGAAGCGCAGCTCCACGAAGTACCGGCCGAGCACCGGACGCCCCTCCACCAGCGGCAGGGGACGGTCGGCCAGGCCGGCGGCCGACCAGCGCCCGTCGTGCCAGCGCTCGCTGCCCCCGGCCCCGGGGCGCGTCGCGTCGTCCCGCCCGCCGCAGAGGCGCAGCGGCGCGCCCTCGCTGCCGTCCCGCCGCAGGACGACGTCGAGCGTCCCCCCGCTCGCGGCCGCCGCCCGCACTTCCGCCGCGGTCACCGGCCGGGCGTACCAGGTGACCTCGGGCGAGACCCGGAACTGCTCGGCCGCGGTCAGCGGCAGCGCCGGCTGCCCTCCGGCCGTCAGGGTCAGCCCGCCGCCGGGCGCCTGCCGGGCGCCGCCACCGGACGCGATCTCCTGCGGGGTGGCGGCCGCCCCGGCGCAGACGAAGACGGCCGCTCGCGCGGCCCGGCCCCAGGCCCGCTCCCAGGCGGCGCTCCCGGGCGGCGGCACGCTGATCCGGTGGCGCACGGCGTCGTCCGGGGCGGAGAGGGTCGCCCACCAGCTGACGGCCGCCGGCAGCGGGACCTCCGCCCGGCCGGACTGCTGGGCCACCGTGGCCACCACGAGCACGGCGGCCGCCACCGCCTCGGCGCGCAGCCCGAAGATGCGGCCGACCAGGCCCAGCCCGACCGGCCAGAGCAGGAGCACGAAGAACAGGGTGGCCCAGAAGCGGGACCAGCCCGCGCCGGGGACGGCCCCGGCCGTCCCCGCCAGGGCCACCAGCACGGCGGCCCCCGTCGCCCCCGCGCCCAGCACCAGCGCCGGCTTCCAGCGGGCCGGCCCGGCGGCCAGCCCCAACCCCGCCGCCACGCTCAGCGCGCTCACCGGCCGAGCTTCAGGCCGTAGTGGAACTGGGCGTTGCCCAGGGCGTAGCCGAGCGAATCGGCGTTCCCCAGCAGGGCCAGCCCGGCCAGCGCCGTCACCGCCACGGCCAGGCCGGAGTAGCGGGCCACGGCCGGGGGCAGCGCGGCCCGGCCCGCCAGCCTCCCGGCGGCCCGGGCGAGCCAGACGATGCCCTGCGCCGCGAGGAAGTAGACCGCCGGGTACATGAAGTAGGCGATGCGAGGCAGGGCGAGCAGGGTCAGCATGGCCAGGGTGGGCACGAGCCCGGCGACGATCCCCGCCAGGGCCCACTCCCGGTTCTCTGCGCTGCTGACCGCCAGCCCGACGCCGGCCAGCAGCCACCACACCAGCGGGATGGCCCCCAGCACGGTGCCCGAGGCGTCGAGGTCGCGCAGCCCGGTGACCAGGGCCGGCCACGACGTGAAGAGTCGGGCCAGCCAGCTATCGGTCGCCTCGCCGACGAGCGACGAGTTGTCCGTCAGGAAGCGCAGCCCGACCAGCTGGTGCCCCCACAGCTCCCACAGGGTGCCGATACCGAACGCCAGGATCGAGGCCATCAGCAGGTAGCGCCAGGGAACCCGGCGCAGGCCGTAGACCCACCAGAAGACGGTCACCGAGATGTGGGTGAAGTAGACGGTGGCGGCCACCCCGCCGGCCCAGCCGAGCAGGAGCCAGGCGCCGGCGCGGTGCGGCGCCCGCCAGGCGTTCAGCCACTCGGCCAGCGCCGGGATCAGCACGAGCGAGGCGTAAGCGGGGACGTAGCTCTGGGGCATCCCCACCATGAAGATCAGGCCGTTGCCGGCGGCGACGAGGAACGAGGCGGCCAGGGCGACCGCGGTGTCTCCCGTCCGGCGCCGGGCGAGCCAGTACATGGTGGCCGCCGTCGCCCACCAGAAGAGCAGGTTGACGGCCACGTAGGCGGCGTAGGCCCCGCCCGACCAGCGGAACCAGGGCACGAGCAGGGAGGCGAAGTACGAGTACGCCGCCCGGCGGTCGAGGAAGCCGGTGTCCTGGGGGCCCTGCTGGCCGAGGAAGAGGGCCGTCTGCTTGACGAAGGACTCGGCGTCCTGCAGCACGGGCACGTGCCCGATCCAGGAGACGTAGCCGTCCGCCGGCAGGAAGTCGTTCCCGCTCAGCCGGGCGTAGACCGGTCGGCTGCTCTCCAGGAAGGGATTGCGCGCTCCCGTGTGGACGACCGTCTCGGCCAGGCAGATCAGGCCCAGTGCGGCCAGCCAGAGCCAGGTGAGCGTCTGCGGCCGAGAAGTCGAGCGGGACAAGGTGGGGGAAGCGCCCGCCTAGCGCTCGAGGTAGCTGGCGTAGGAGACCGACTCCAGCCGCACCGTGCCGCCGTGGGTGGGGTCGATCTTGGTCTCGCCCAGCTTGAGCTGGCGCAGGGGACCCTTCTGCGGCGCGGCCCAGGTGCGGTTGCCGTCGATGTAGAGGACGATCTCCCGGCTGTCGCGGGTGACCTTCCAGTCGTGCGGGCGGCCGTCCTGGACGGTGCTCTGGGCCACCTCGTTCCCCTTGGCCGTGCCCCGCTCATCCGGGTAGGTGATGTGCAGGCCGTAGCCGACGGCCTGGATGAGCAGATTCTGCACCTCGGTGATGACCAGGAAGTCTCCGGTGCGGTTGATGCTCGCCCGCCAGGCCAGCTCCTCCCGCGGCTCGTCCTTGGCCAGCGCCACCGGCAGCCACCAGCGGGTGCCCATGTCCGTGCTGCCCTCCAGCCGGGCGACGATGAACGCCGTGCTGTTGGGCGGCGTGTTCAGCATCAGGTAGCCGCGCTCGAACTGCGCCTTGCCGTCCCCGCCCTCCTCGACGTACCACTGGCGCCGGGCGCCCACCGGGTCCTCGAAGGTGGCTTTGAAGGACTGCACCGGGCCGCCGCGGGCGATGGGGTTGGCCAGGCGGACGTAGTGCACGGCGTCCCCGCTGAGCAGGACGGCCGCGGCCGCGATCACCGGCACCCAGCTGCCCCGGCTGGCCTGCACGCGCACCAGGGCCCAGACGGCGACGGCCGCGGCCGCGCCGAAGAGGGTGGTCTTGAGGTAGGCCCCGCGCGGCCCGTCGGCGACGGCGTTCCAGGTCAGCAGGCGCAGCAGCACGCTCACCGCCAGGATCGCCCCCAGGACGATCACCTCCCGGCGGTCGACGCCCTTCAAGCGGGCCCGCAGGCTCGCCTGCCAGCCCTCGCCGGCCGTCTGAGCCGGGGCAACGTCGGTCGCAGTCTCGCTTGTCATCGCATCACCGGGCCAGGGGCCTCTCGAGTCACGAGGGTTGGGGGCGGGGGCGCAGCACCGGGCCGCGCGCCAGGCGCAGCGGCAGGCTGCAGGCGATCCAGAAGACGTACCCCACGGCCAGGGCCGCCAGGGGCAGGGCGTGGTGGGCGTAGCGCGGCGCGAAGACCCACTGGTTGGGCACGCCGGCGAGGAAAGCGTAGAACGGCAACAGGGCCACCAGCAGGCCGAGCGGCACGAGCCAGCGACGGGTCAGCAGCAGCAGCGCCAGACCGGTGGCGAAGAGGACGAGCACGGCGCGCTGATCCTTGAACAGGATGTCGCTGAAGATGCGCCCGAAGCCGCGCACGGAATAGGAAACGAACTGCAGGGGGGTGTGGTAGCCGAAGAAGTAGGTCAGCGGCGAGATGGTCGGGCCGGCCGCCCAGTTGGCGGCGTACGCTTCGGCGGAAGGGAATCCGGGCTCCCCCATCCGCTCCGGGAACTCCAGGTTGCGGTTCACCGTCGCCCCGTAGGTGCCGGGATAGAACGGGTCCTTGTGGGTGAAGGCGTAGCCGACGTACATCGGCCCCGCCAGGACGCCCGTGAGCACCCCGGCGACGAGCCACGGCCGCCACCGCCAGGGCGGCAGCAGGGTCGCCGCCAGGAACGCCATGCCAACCAGCACGAGCATGTCCGCCCGCACCAGGATGATCCCCGCCCCGGCCGTGGCGACC
>DATLLM010000263.1:0-5414 GCA_035537855.1 Chloroflexota bacterium
CTACGCCCAGGGCTACTTCGTCTACGACTCCAAGAAGGCCGGCGCCACCACCGTCTCCCACCTGCGCCGGCGCGGGGGGGAGCGGGTCGGCGTGCTCAAGGTGCGTCTCTTCCGCCCGTTCGCGGTCGACCACTTCCTCGCCGCGCTGCCGCCCACGGTGGAGGCCATCGCCGTCCTCGACCGCACCAAGGAGCCGGGGAGCGCGGGCGAGCCCCTCTACCAGGACGTCGTCACCGCGCTCGCCGAGGGCGAGGCCGGAGGCACGCTCCCCTTCGCCCGCCGCCCGCGGGTGATCGGCGGGCGCTACGGCCTCGCCTCCAAGGAGTTCACCCCGGCGATGGTCAAGGGCGTCTTCGACGAGCTCGCGCGGGCCCGCCCCAAGCCCCACTTCACGGTGGGGATCGCGGACGACGTGACCCACACCAGCCTGCGCTACGACCCGACGTTCGCCACCGAAGGGGCGGGCGCCGGGCCCGGACCGGACGGCGCCACGGGCGCGGTGCGGGCCCTCTTCTACGGGCTGGGCTCGGACGGCACGGTGGGGGCGAACAAGAACTCGATCAAGATCATCGGCGAGGAGACGGCCGCCTACGCCCAGGGCTACTTCGTCTACGACTCCAAGAAGGCCGGCGCCACCACCGTCTCCCACCTGCGCTTCGGCCCCCGCCCCATCCGCTCCGCGTACCTGATCGAGTCCGCCGGCTTCGTCGCCTGCCACCAGTGGTCGCTCCTGGACACGTTCGACGGCCTGGAGCGCGCCGAGCCGGGAGGCACCTTCCTGCTGAACTGCCCCTACGGGCCGGAGGAGGTGTGGGACCGGCTGCCCCGGGCGGTGCAGACTCACCTGATCGACAAGGAGCTGCGCTTCTTCGTCGTCGACGGCGACCGGGTGGCCCGGGAGACGGGCATGCGCCGGCGGGTCAACACCGTGATGCAAACCTGCTTCTTCGCCCTCGCCGGCGTCCTGCCTCCCGACCAGGCCGTGGCGGCCATCAAGCGGGCGATCCAGAAGACGTACGGCAAGCGGGGGGAGGCGGTGGTGCGGCAGAACTTCGCCGCCGTCGACGCCGCGCTGACCCACCTCCACGAGGTGTCGGTGCCGGCGGTGGTCTCCAGCGGCGTCCGCGGCACGGCGCCGGTGCCGGCGGCGGCGCCGCCGTTCGTGCAGGCGGTGACGGCGCCGCTGCTCGCCGGGCTGGGCGACGCCCTCCCGGTCAGCGCCCTGCCGGCGGACGGGACCTTCCCCACGGCCACGGCGCAGTGGGAGAAGCGGAACCTGGCGGCGGAGATCCCCGTGTGGGACCCCGACCTGTGCGTCCAGTGCGGCAAGTGCGTCCTGGTCTGCCCCCACGCCGTGATCCGGGAGAAGGTCTACCCGGCCGCAGACGGCGATGCCACCGCGGCGCCGCCGGAGACGTTCAAGTCCGCCCCGGCCCGCTGGCGCGAGTTCGCGGACTGGCGCTACACCCTGCAGGTCGCGCCCGAGGACTGCACCGGCTGCGCGCTGTGCGTCGAGGCCTGCCCGGTGAAGGACAAGCGGGCGATCGGGCGGAAGGCGATCAACATGGCCCCCCAGCCCCCGCTGCGGGCCGCCGAGCGGGACAACTGGGCCCACTTCCTGACCCTGCCGGACGTCGACCGCGCCCGCCTCAACCTGGGCCTGGTGAAGGATTCGCAGCTCTGCCGGCCCCTGTTCGAGTTCTCCGGGGCCTGCGCCGGCTGCGGCGAGACGCCCTACCTCAAGCTCCTGTCCCAGCTGTTCGGCGACCGGGCGGTGATCGCCAACGCCACCGGCTGCTCCTCCATCTACGGCGGGAACCTGCCCACCACTCCCTGGTCGCAGGACGCCGCCGGGCGCGGGCCGGCCTGGGCCAACTCGCTCTTCGAGGACAACGCCGAGTTCGGGCTCGGGATCCGCGTCTCCCTGGACGCGCAGGCCGCGCAGGCCCGCGCGCTCCTCGCCGGCCTGGCGGGTACCGTCGACCCGCAGCTGGTGCGGGGGCTGCTGGAGGCCGACCAGGGCAGCGAGGCGGGGATCGCCGCCCAGCGCGAGCGGGCCGCCTCCCTGAAGGGGATCCTGGCGGCGGTGGACTCCCCCGAGGCCCGGCGCTTGCTCGATCTGGCGGACACCCTGGTGCGCAAGACCGTGTGGCTGGTGGGGGGCGACGGCTGGGCCTACGACATCGGCTACGGCGGGCTCGACCACGTGCTCGCCTCCGGCGCGGACGTCAACGTGCTGGTGCTGGACACCGAGGTGTACTCCAACACGGGGGGCCAGCAGTCCAAGGCCACGCCGCGGGGGGCGGTGGCGAAGTTCGCCGCTGGGGGGAAGGCCGCGCCGAAGAAGGACCTGGCCCGGCTGGCGATGACCTACGGGCACGTCTACGTCGCGCGGGTGGCGATGGGCGCGGACGACGCCCAGACGCTGAGGGCCTTCCGCGAGGCGGAGGCCTACCCCGGCCCCGCCCTGATCATCGCCTACAGCCACTGCATCGCCCACGGCTACGACCTGCGTGACGGGCTGGCCCAGCAGCGGCGGGCGGTGGCCTGTGGCCACTGGCCCCTCCTGCGCTACGACCCGGAGCGGGACGCAGCGGGGCAGACCCCGCTCGTGCTGGACTCCCGGCCCCCGAGCCTCCCCCTGCGCGAGTACGCCTACAACGAGGGCCGGTACCGGATGCTCGTCCAGTCCCGGCCGGAGGAGGCGGAGCGCCTGCTGCGCCTCGCCGAGCAGGACGCGCGCGAGCGCTGGCGCACCTACGAGGCCCTGGCGGCGCTCCCGCCCGCGGCGGCCCCCGGCGACGACGAAGGAGTCCCCCGATGACCGACCTGAGCACGATCTACATGGGCCTGCCGCTGGCCAATCCGCTGGTGCCGTCGGCGTCGCCCCTCTCCCGCAGCCTGGACAACCTGCGGCGCATGGAGGACGCCGGGGCCGGCGCCGTCGTGCTGCACTCCCTCTTCGAGGAGCAGATCGACGCCGAGAGCCGGGAGCTGGACGAGTGCCTCGTCTTCGGGGCGCACAGCTACGCCGAGGCCCTGACCTACTTCCCCGAGCCGGCCGCCTACCGGCTGACCCCGGACCGCTACCTCGACCACGTGCGGCGGGCCAAGGAGGCCGTCGGCATCCCGGTCATCGGGAGCCTCAACGGCGTCTCCCGCGGGGGCTGGGTGCGCTACGCCCGCGAGATCGAGCAGGCCGGGGCCGACGCCCTGGAGCTGAACGTCTACAGCCTGCCCACCGACCCCCGGATGCGCAGCGCGGACGTCGAGCAGACGTACGTCGACCTCCTGCTCGCCGTACGCCAGCAGGTGCGCATCCCGGTGGCGGTCAAGCTCAGCCCCTACCTGACCAACCTCGTGGCGATGGCCCACCGGCTGGACGAGGCGGGTGCGGCCGCCCTGGTGCTGTTCAACCGCTTCTACCAGCCGGACATCGACCTGGAGACCCTGGAGGTCGTGCCCCGCGCCACCCTCAGCGGGCCGGACGCCCTGCGCCTGCCCCTGCGCTGGATCGCCATCCTCCACGGCCGGATCCGGGCCGATCTGGCGGCCAGCGGCGGCGTCCGCGGCGCCGAGGACGCGCTCAAGGCGCTGCTGGCCGGCGCCAGCGTCACCATGCTGGCCTCGGAGCTCCTGGTCAACGGGATCGACCGGCTGCGCGCCATCCGCCGGGCCCTCGGCGACTGGCTCGAGGCGCACGAGTACGAGTCGGTCGCGCAGCTGCGGGGGAGCATGAGTCATCAGCGCGTCGCGTTCCCCTCCGCCTTCGAGCGTGCGCACTACCTGCGCCTGGTGGGCGATCCGACCCCGACGGTCGCCGGGGGCGTCGTTAGCAGCGGCCGCCCGGCGCAGCCGTCCCCGCGGCCGGAGCTGCCGGTGGACTGAGCCGGCGCACCGGCGGCGCAGCCCGTTGACGCGGCGTTTACCCGCGTCAACCCGGGCGTCGACCCGCCGGCGCTACGTTCGGGGTGCGCCGGCGACGCCCCGCTCGGGAGCACGAGCGATTAGCGGGCGGCCCGACAGAGAGGAGGGGGTCGATGCACGAGGTGTCCGTCGCCCAGACCCTGCTGGCCACGGCCGAGCGCGCCGCGCGGGAGGCGGGGCTGGCGCGGGTGACGCGCCTGCGGGTCGAGCTCGGCACGGGAGCGGGGGTGCTGCCCGAGGCGCTGACCCAGGCCCTGGACGTCGTCGCCCGCGACACGCCCGTCGCCGGGGCGCGGATGGAGATCGGCGGGGCGGGCGCCGGCGAGGCGAGCGGCGACCCCCACGCCCACGACGACGCCGCCTGGCGCGCGGCCGCCGCCCGGGGCGCCATCCGCCTGGCGTGGATCGAGGGCGAGTAGGCCGGCGGGCAGCGACGAGGGAGGGGCGATGGTGGACGCCGGGACCAGCGGGCGGACGGCGGGCGGCGGGCCGGGAGCGAACGCCCCGGCGGCGGCCGGGATCGACCGGCGGGCGCGCCTGGTCGAGGGTGCGCTGCGCCGCCACCAGGAGCGCCCGGACGCGCTGATCGAGGTGCTGCACGCGGCGCAGAACGCCTACGGCTACCTCACCCCGGAGCTGCTCTGGCACGTCGCCCGGCGGCTGCGCCTCCCGCCGAGCAAGGTCTACGGCGTGGCCACGTTCTACAACGTCTTCTCGCTCCAGCCGGCCGGCGCCCACACCCTGGTGATCTGCCAGGGGACGGCCTGCTACATCCGGGGCGCGCCGGGGCTCGCGACCGCCCTGCGCGGCGCGTACGGCGTCGCGTCGGGCGAGACGACCGCCGACGGGCAGCTCTCGGCGCTGACCGCACGCTGCCTGGGGGCGTGCAGCCTGGCCCCGGCGGCCGTGCTGGACGGCGCCGTGCTCAGCCGGCTGACGCCGGAGTCGCTCCTGGAACGGGTGGCCGCCGCGGTCGCGGTCGCGGCCGGGGCGGCGCCGGCGCCGGAGGGGGCCGGATGACCGCGGCGGCGGGGGAGCGCCGCGTGGTGGTCTGCACCGGGGGCGGGTGTCTCTCCTCCGGCGCGCAGGCGGTGCGCGACGCGCTGGAGGCGGCCGGTGACGGGCTGCGCGTGCAGGGATCGTGCTGTCTCGGGCTCTGCGCCCGGGGCCCACTGGTGACGTCTCCGGACGCGGCGCCGGCCGCGGGCGACGCGGCCGCCGGGGGGGCGGTCTACACCGAGGTGCGGCCGGAGCACGCCCCGGCCATCGTCGCCCGCGCGCGCGGTGTGGCCGCCCCGGCCGGCGCGGCCGAGCCGGAGGCGCTCGCGCCCGACCTCCCCTTCTTCGCCCGGCAGACGCGGGTGGTGCTCGCGGACGCCGGGCTGGTCGACCCGGAGCGGCTCGAGGACTACGTCGCCAACGGGGGATACGAAGCGCTGGCGCGGGCGCTGCACGAGCTGACGCCGCAGCAGACGATCGACGAGATC
>DATLLM010000264.1:0-3480 GCA_035537855.1 Chloroflexota bacterium
GGAGAGGGCGAGCAGCGTCAGGGCCAGCAGGGTGAGGACGAGGGTGCGCCGCCAGTAGCGCAGCGCCGTCTCGTCCTCGGCGTCCTCCTCCCCGCTCACGGCCAAGTCGCCGGAGGCGACCAGGCCCGGGGCCCCGGCCAGGGAGAGCATCGCGCCCGACCCCGGACCGGCGGAGAAGGCGGACGCGCGCGGCGCCGGGGGGCCACCGCCGTCCTCCGCGCCGCGGGTCAGCCGGACGGCGCCCAGGCGGGCGCCGGAGGCGGGCGGCGATTCCGGCTCCGGCGTCCCCTCTCCGGGCGCCTCGTCCCCGTCCGGCGCCGCCTCCGCCTCCGGCGCCGCGGCCGCCTCAAGGGCGGGCTCGGGCGCTGCCGGCGGCGGGACGCTCGCCGGGCCAGGGACGGCCGCCGCCGGCGGTGCCGCCGGCGGCACGATCGACGGCGTCGCGTCCTCGAACGCCCCGCCGGCCGGGGAGGCGATGCGCACCATACCCGTCCCGGCGAGCCAGGAGAGCTCCTTCAGCGTCTGGGCGGCGCCCCGCTCACCGCGCTGCTCGCAGATGGCGTGCACGGTGCGCTGGCCGTCCACCAGCAGCAGGCTGTAGAGGGTGCTGCGGTCGATCGTGATCCGGTCCGGGCCCCCGGCGGTGGCGCCGGCGGGGTCGACCAGGCGGGGGACGGAGGCCAGGGACGGCAGCACCTTGGCCATGGCCGTCTGCTCTTCGGCCAGGGAGGTCAGGTAGCGCTCCAGCTCCTCGGGCGGCAGCTCGACGTCGCGCGCCTCGGGGGCGGCCCCGCCGGTGAAGCGGAACTCCCCGTTGGGCAACGCGAGGGCGATCGCTTCGAGCGCGCCGAGGCCCCGCTCGGCGCCGAAAGCGGCCGTCACCACCCGCCCCTCGTCGAAGCCGACCTCGCCGCCCCAGACGTCGTCCGCCACCAGCAGACGCCCGCTGGGATTGAGACTCACCAGAAAGCGCACCAGGGCGGCGAGGCCGATCCCTTCCAGCGTGCCGGCGAGATTGATCACCACCCGCTCCCACTACGTGTCTAGCCGGCCCGCACCACCAGGGAGGGGAGCGGCGGGCGCGCCGGGGGGCGACGCCCCCCGCCACCGGCCTCCGCCCCCCTGGGGGGCTGGACCCTCTCTAAGCCGTACGCTCGGCCGGTCGCTGCGGTTGCAGGCGTTGCACGAGGGCGTCCACCCCCAGCGTCTCCTGCTCGCCGCTCTCCAGATCCTTTAACGTGCCCTGGCCGGCGCCCGCCTCGGCGTCTCCAACGAGAATAGCGTACCTCGCCCCGAGCTTCGCCGCTGCCCCGATCTGCTTGCCCGCCCCGGCGTCGGGGTCGGCCCCGGTGGCGACGCTGACGCCCGCCGCCCGCAGCCGGGAGGCCACCTGCCCCGCCCAGGGCAGCTGCGCCCGCCCCAGGGCGATGGCGACGGCGGCCGGCGCCGCCCGGAAGCCCTCGAACGCCCCGACCGCCTCGAGCGCCTCGGTCACCCGCTCCAGGCCGAAGGAGAAGCCGACGGCGGGCACGTCCTGCCCGGTGAAGCGCCGGATCAGGCCGTCGTAGCGTCCGCCGCCGCCGAGCGAGCCGGCGGTGTAGTCCGGCGAGGTCACCTCCAGCACCGTGCTGGTGTAGTACTCCAGGCCCCGGGCCAGGGTGGGGTCGTACTCCAGGTCCTCGGGGGGCATCCCCAGATCGAGGGCCATGGCCATCACCGCCTGCAGGCGGGGGCCCGGCGGGCTCTCCTGCAGGCGGGAGAGGAGGTCGCGGGCCACGTCCTCGCCGCGCCCCAGCTGGACGAGCTCGCGCACGACGCCGTCCTCGCCGATCTTGGCCAGCTTGTCCACGGCGATGACCTCGTCCTTGCTCAACCCCAGGTCGTCGAACAGGGTGCGGTCGTTGACCAGGACGCGGACCCGCTTGAAGCCGATGGCGTGGTAGCCCTCGGCGGCGACGGCCAGCGTCTCCGCGTCCACCACCGGCCCGGCGGCCCCGGCGACGTCCACGTCGCACTGGGTGAACTCCCGCTCCCGCCCGCGGCTGGTGTTCTCCCCCCGCCACACCCGCTGGAACTGGTAGCGCCGGAAGGGGCGGGGGAGGGTGCGGTGCTGGGCGACGACGCGGGCGAACGGCACCGTCTGGTCGTAGCGCATGGCCACGTCCCGGCCGCCGGAGTCCTGGAAGCGGTAGATCAGCTTCTCCGCCTCCATGCCGTAGCGCCCCAGCAGGACGTCGGCGTACTCCAGCGTCGGCGTCTCCAGGGGCTGGTAGCCCCAGCGCTCGAAGACGTGGCGCAGGCGCTCGGTGATCCACAGCCGCCGGGCGGCTTGCTCCGGCAGGTAGTCGTTGAAGCCCTTCAGCGTGCGCGGTTGAATCGGCTTATCCACAGCTGTCTGCACCTGATGGCGTGGCTGACGCCCGTCGCCCCTCTGGCTCCCGGCTCCCGGGCTCCCGGGCCCCAGGGCCCGGCGTGGGTCGCCCCCGGCGGGCGAGGGGACGGGCGAACACGGGCGGGGGAGCGGCGTCTCCGGCGCCCCGCCGCCCTAGTATCTTCTCACAAGAGGGTGCCGTGAAGCTGGTCATCGTGGAGAGTCCGAAGAAAGCCCGCACCATCGCCGGGTTCCTCGGTCAGGGGTACCGCGTGGCCGCCTCGATGGGGCACGTGCGCGACCTGCCCCAGAAGGGCCTGGGCATCGACGTGGCCCAGGACTTCGCCCCCCAGTACGAGGTCCTGCCCCGGGCCGCCCGCTCGCTCAGCGCCCTGCGCAGCGCCGCCGCCGGCGCCGAGACGGTGCTCCTGGCGACCGACCCGGACCGGGAAGGGGAGGCCATCGCCTGGCACCTGGTGCAGGCCCTGCGCCTGCCCCGCCGGCGCTACCAGCGGATCACCTTCCACGAGATCTCCCGGCGGGCGGTGACGGCCGCCCTGGCCAGCCCGCGCGACCTCGACCCGCACCTGGTGGACGCCCAGCAGGCGCGGCGCGTGCTCGACCGCCTGGTGGGCTACGAGCTGAGTCCGCTGCTGTGGCGGAAGGTGCAGCGGGGCACCTCGGCCGGGCGGGTGCAGTCCGTCGCCCTGCGCATGGTGGTGGAGCGGGAGCGGGAGATCGCCGCCTTCGTCCCCCGCGAGTACTGGAAGATCGACGTCCGCCTGCGCCCCGAGGCCGGCCCCGCCCCCGGCGGCGCCCGGGCGGACGAGTCCTTCCTCGCCCGCCTGGAGACGGTGGACGGGCAGCCGGCGGAGATCGCCACCGAGGCCACCGCCGCCCTGCTCGAGGCGCAGCTCCGCGCCGCCGCCTACCGGGTGCGGGAGACGGGGCAGGAGACGCTGTCCCGCCAGCCGCCCCCGCCGTTCACCACCAGCACGCTGCAGCAGACCGCCGGCGGCCGCCTGCGCCTGCCGGCGAAGCGCACCATGGCCCTGGCCCAGGGCCTCTACGAGGCCGGCCTGATCACCTACATGCGCACGGACAGCGTC
>DATLLM010000265.1:0-13151 GCA_035537855.1 Chloroflexota bacterium
TGCAGCTCGTGCCGGGCGCTGGCCCGGCGGTCGATCTGCTGCTCGGTCGTCCGTCCCAGGCGGTGCTTGATCAGGGCGTAGGCCCGGGCGACGTCGTCCGTGCCCCGGTCGAGGGTGCGCAGGTAGGCGCGCTCGTCCGGAAGCAGGTCCTCCAGCTCGCGGGCGCCGAAGCCGCGCGACAGCAGCTCGCGGCAGGCCCCGGCGTAGAGGTCGATCAGGGCGCGCTTGAGCTGGGCGACCTGACGCCCGGCGGCCCCCGGCCCGCCGGGCCGGTCGGGGTCCCCGCCGGCGGGGGCGGCGTCCTGCGCCGGCGGCGTGCGCTGCGGGCCTGCGAGGTTGATCATGACTACGGGCCTATCGTGATGATCTGGGCGATGGAGGCGAACATGGGCACCGCCACCATCAGGGTCATGGCCATCACCATCAGCATCGTCGGCAGGGTCAGCGCCGTCGCCCCGCGCTGCCCGCGGGCCTCGATGTCCCGGTACCAGTCCCGCTGCAGGCGCTCAGCCGTGGCGATCAGGTTGGTCGCCAGCACGGTGCCCAGCTCGCCCGAGCGGCTGATGGCTCGCGAGAGCAGGATCAGGTCGTTGTAGGCGTCCCGCTGGCGCAGGGAATCGACCTGCGGCTGGAAGGACGCGGCGGACTCGTAGACGTCCTCCCAGCCGAGCGAGCGCAAGCACATGCGGTCGAGCCAGACGTCCCGGCGCACGCCGGCGTCGCGCTCGGCCTCGGCCAGCAGCACCGGCCCGCGCAGGGTGCCCCGCAGCTGGCCGGCCAGGCGCTCGAAGGCGTAGTCGAACTCCGCGCCGGCCTGCAGGGAGAGGGCGAGCAGCTGCAGCAGGCGGGGGAACCGCTGGAGGGTGCGCTCGCGCTCGTCCGCGACCATCAGGTTGAGGCGCCAGCGGGGGATCCACCAGCCGACCAGTCCGGCCAGCAGGCAGAGCGCGAGCCACAGCAGCAGGGTGCTGCCGCCGGCGAGCGGGGCGCCGGCGGAGACGAAGCGGAAGACGCCGGTGATCAGCCAGAACCCGGCGATGGCGCAGCCCAGCTGCTGCGCGATCAGGGCCTCGGCGTCGGCGGCGCTGCGTCCGACGTAGACCAGGCGGGCGCGCAGCCGTCCGAGGGGCACCCCGAGCCAGCGGATGCGGGAGAGCGCCGCCGGGGCGGCGGGCGCCGCCAGATCGAGCGCGTCCAGGGGCAGGCCGGCGGTGACGCGCCAGAAGAGCGAAGCCGCGCCCCGGGACATGGCGACGGCGGCGGCGAGCCACCAGGCCAGGCTCAGGGCGATCAGGCTCAGGCCGAATCCCATCGCTCAGTCTCCGTCCTCGCCGAGCGACATCCCGTAGGGCAGGGCCAGGTCGGCCTCCCTGGCCCCGCCCGCGGCCGGAACGCGGCGCAGCGGGGGCGCCGCGTCGAGCAAGGCCGGGGCCTCCTCGATCGCGGCCGGCGCCGGACCGGTGGCGCCGGTGCGGATCTCCGGCTGGGGCCGGATGATGTTCCAGACCAGGACGAGCGAGACGGTGATCAGCGCCAGCCCGAGGGCGAACGACACGCGACCGGCGGTGGAGTCGAAGACCAGGCTGCGCATCGAGGGGATGAACATCAGCAGGAAGATCAGGGCCACGGCCATGCCCAGCACGCCGAAGGCGTCCCGCCGGCGCACCCACTGGGCGTCCCGGACGCGCTGCTCCACCTCGCGCGCCCGCCGGACGTGCTCGGCGATGTCGTAGAGCACGCGCGAGAGGTTGCCTCCCAGCGGCTCGAGGATGGCGATGGTGGCGGCGACCTCCTGCATCAGCGGGCTGCGCTGCTCCGCGCCCAGGGTGGTGAAGAGCGCGGCGAGCGATTCGGTGCCCCCGCGGGCGGCGGTGGAGACGAAGAGGCGCTGGAAGGCCGAGCGGGCCGGCTCGTCGAGGGCCTCGGCGGCCTGGTCGAGGGCGTCCACCAGGGAGCGCCCCGCGATCAGCTCGTCCCCCAGCAGCTCGAGCGCGTGGGGCAGCTGCTGCTCGAACGCGGCCAGCTCGGCGGCCCGCCCGCCGCCCACCGCCGCCCGGATCTCGTCCAGGAAAGAGGGCATTTGATCTCAGGTCCCGGAGGGCACCACGATCTGCGAGGTGGCCCTGCCCAGCACCGGCCCGGTGCTGAACTGGCCCTCGACCACGACGTAGACCTCGTAGATCGCCGGATAGGTCACCCGCACCGCCGGCGCGACCGGGAAGTTCTGGGCCCTGACCATGTTCTCGGCCGCTCGCTGGCCGCGCTGCTGCACCTGCTCGGGGGACAGGGTGGTCTCGCCGGAGATGTTGCTCAGGAACGCCGCGCGCACCTCCATCGCCGCCGCCAGGGCGGCGGCGTCGGCCGCCGCCTGGAGCCGGCTCTGGAAAGTCAGGTAGCTGACGAGCGAGACCATCAGGATGGTGATGGAGGCCGCCACGAGCAGGGTGGAGGCGGTCAGCAGGGTGGCCGTGCCGGCGGTCTCCCCGTGCAGCCGGCGCAGGAGTCCGGCCACCTCAGCTCTGGCGCTCCTGCCGCATCACCACCGTCTGGTTGACCGTCCCGGCCGGCGCGACGTAGGGGATGGCGACCACGTCGTAGCTCGTCGTCACCTCGACCGCTTTGGTCGGGCTCCCGGCCCCGTCCTGCACGGTGACCGCCCGGGCGGTCACCGTGGCCTGCGGCATCCACGCGCTGCGCCGGCCGGCGGCCTGGGCCGAGGCGATGTCCCCGGTGAGCGAGCCGGAGCGGGCCCCCTCCCGGGCGCTGTGCACCGCGCTCAAGAAGAGCAGACCGTAGATCATCAGGCCCAGCAGCCAGCAGGAGACGAACGTGAACATCAGGACGTAGATGGCCATCTCCATCCCGGAGGCCATCCCGTCCGTCTCGCGGTGCGCCGCCAGCAGGCGCCGCCCGGCGCCGGTTACCCCGACGCGCCACCGTCCCATCGCTATCGCCTCGGGGTCGCCGTCCCCTGCGCCGCCGGCGTGATCGTCGGCTCCGGGGTGGGCGTCGCCTCCGGCGCGCGCACGACCACCCGCACGCCGCCGTGCTGGCCGTCGTCCATGGCCTGCACCAGCTTGCGCATCTGGTCGCGGCTCAGGGAGAGGATCAGGTACGGGTCGCTCGACGCGAACTGCCAGGCGACCACGTCCACCTTCTCGGCCAGGGTGACCACGTCCCGCGCCGCCTGGCCGCGGTTGACGGCCACCAGGTCCACCTGGCGCGAGACGAGCAGGTCGTACTCGGATGGAGGGCCCACCACCTGGCTGAGCAGCAGCTTGAAGGCGTAGTTGTCCGGGGCCAGCGGGGTGCGCTGGGCCCCGACCCCGCCGGGGATGCCGTTGGCCGGCACCGAGCCGCCGCTGGCGGGGGCGATGCAGGTGGCGGCGTTGAACAGGATGAACAGCAGGGCGACGCCGATCACGGCCAGCGCCGCCCGGCTGCTGCGTGTCGTCCGCGTGGTGCGCGCTCGTTGAGCAGCCATAGACTCGAGGCGCGGCCAGCAAGCGCCGGCCGCGGTGGTGCCGTGTGCGGCGAATCGGAACGGCGCCCCGCCGGGGCGCCGTCAGCCGACCTCGATCAGCAGATCTTCATCCCCCCGTCTGCCAGCGTCTTGCAGACGAAGGTCTTGTACCCGGGCACGATGGTGTTGATCAGGAACCCGGCCACGGCGACGACGACGAGGGCCATCGCGGCCGTCCACAACGCTTGCTCGGCGGAGCCCCGCTCCTCCCGATGGAAGCGCCACAGAGTGATCTGGAGCCAGCACCAGGCGACGAGGGCGAACGCCCCCGCGTGACCGATCAGCCCCCTCATGGCGCGCACCTCCAGGTTCGATGTCTCTCTGAGCGCCACAATCAAGCTCAGAGCATAACAGACTTCATCTCAACCCCTGCTCAACCGAGCAGGAGGAGGGAGCTCAACCGGGAACCGCTAGGCCGGCCCGCGAAGCCGCCAGCGCGCGCATCCCCACCAGGGCGATGAGCGACCCGGCGGCGAGGCAGGGCCCGTACGGCAGGACGGCGCCGCGGTCGCGGCCACGCAGCGCCAGGACGGCGGCCGCCCCGCCCCCCAGCAGGGCGGCGGCGACGGCGGCCACCACGGCCACCGGGAAGCCCAGAAAGAGGCCGAGCCCCAGCGCCAGCTTGACGTCTCCCATCCCCAGCCAGCCCGCCCCGATGAGGGCCGGGGGGAGAAAGATCAGCAGCATCGCCGCGCCCCCCAGCAGGGTCACCGCCCAGCTCCGCCCGGGGAAGACGAGCGCGGTGGTCAGCCCCAGGAGCGCCGCCGGGTAGGTCAGCCGGTTGGGGATCTCCAGCCGCACGGCGTCGACCGCCGCCGCCGCGAGCACGAGGGCGGAGAAGAGCACGGTCAGCGCGATCGCCGCCGGCGACTCATCCATGACGGCTCATCGGTGGCTCATCGCCGGCTCATCGCCGGCTAACCCGGGGCCCGCCCATCGTTGGCCGGCCGCCCCGGTGTTACCATCGTGACTATTCGCAGGGGGTAGACGAGCGTGGTGCGCGACGAGATTAGCAGGCTCCTCCGGGCAGCGGCGGAGTCCGCCCAGCAGGGCGGCCTCCTGCCCCAGGTGGCGCTGCCGGAGATCACGGTCGAGCCGCCGCAGCGGGCGGAGCACGGCGACTACGCCACCAATCTGGCGCTGCGCCTGGCGCGCAGCGCCCGGATGGCGCCGCCCCAGATCGCCCGCGAGCTGATTCGCTCGCTGCCGGAGAACGACGTCATCGCCCGCGCCGAGCCGGCGGGGGCCGGCTTCATCAACTTCGTGCTCCAGCCGGCCTGGATCTCGGCCCGCATCGGGGACATCCTCGCCGCCGGCGACCGCTTCGGCGCGAACGATCAGGGCGGCGGGCGGCGCATCCAGGTGGAGTTCGTCTCGGCCAACCCGACCGAGCGCCTGCACGCCGGCAGCGGCCGGGCGGCCGCGCTGGGGGACTCGCTCGCCGGCCTGCTCGATCTCTCCGGCTGGCAGGTGCAGCGGGAGTACCTGGTCAACGACGCCGGCGGCCGGCTGCAAGCCCTGGGGGAGACCGTGCTCGCCCGCTACCTGCAGGCCCTCGGCGTTCCGGCCGAGGTGCCGCGGGACGGCTACCACGGAGAGTTCCTGGTTCAGCTCGGGCGCGAGCTGGCGGCGCAGGAGGGCGACGCCCTCACCCGGCTCGACCACGCCGCCGCCGTCTCCCGCCTCTCCCGGATGGCCGTCGAGCGGATCGTCACCCTGCACCGGGCGGACATGGACGCCCTCGGGGTGCGCTTCGACCTCTGGTTCCGCGAGCAGTCCCTGCACGACGACGGCGAGGTCGCCCGCACGATCGAGCTGCTGCGCGAGCGCGGCTTCGTCGTCGAGCGCGAGGGGGCGGTGTGGTTCTCCAGCACCTCCCTGGGCGACGACAAGGACAACGTGCTCATCCGCAGCAACGGCATCCCCGGCTACCTCGCCGCGGACATCGCTTACCACTACGACAAGCTCGTCCGGCGCGGCTTCGACCGGGTGATCGACATCTGGGGCGCCGACCACCAGGGGCACGTCAGCCGGATGAAGGCCGGCGTGCAGGCGATGGGCGTCGACCCGGACCGCCTGACGATCATCCTGCACCAGCTGGTCACCCTGCGGCAGGGCGGGGAGATCGTCAAGCTGTCCAAGCGCACCGGGAACATCATCGCCCTGGCGGACGTGATCGAGGACGTCGGCCGGGACGCCTGCCGCTACTTCTTCCTCGCTCGCGCGCCCGAGAGCCAGATGGAGTTCGACCTCGACCTGGCGAAGTCCGAGTCGGCCGAGAATCCCGTCTACTACGTCCAGTACGCCCACGCCCGCACGGCGAGCATCCTGGAGCTGGCCCGCCAGCGGGGGGTGACCGACGCCACCTGGGCCGCGGGCGCGCCGGTCCCGGCCACGCTCGAGCACCCGGCGGAGCTGGCTCTGGCCCGGCTGCTCCTGCGCTACCCCGAGGTGGTCTACGACGCCACGGCGCAGCTCGAGCCGCACCGCCTGACCCACTACGCCCTCGAGCTGGCGCGGGGCTTCACAGCGTTCTACCACGACTGCCGCGTGCTGCCGTCAGACCGCAATCCGCAGGACCCGCCGCCGGCGGTGACCGCTGCCCGGCTGCGCCTGGTCGCCGCCGCCAAGCAGGTGCTGCGCAACGTGCTCGGGCTGATCGGGGTCAGCGCCCCGGAGCACATGGAGCGGATCGAGGTCGACGCGGCCGGGTAGCCCGGCCGCGGCCCGCTCAGCGCCGCAGCCCGGGGGCCGCCGCCGCCTCGTCCAGCACCAGGGTCACGTCCCCGTGCAGGCGCAGCAGCGAGGCGGGCACCTGCGTCGTCACCGGGCCGCGGAAGGCCCGCTCGAGCACCTCCCGCTTCGACCCTCCCGCGCCGAGCAGCACGATGCGCCGGGCGCGCAGGATCGTGCCGATGCCCATGGTGAACGCCCGCCGGTAGCGCCCGGACGCCGCCGCGGCGGCGTCGCCGGCCAGCCCGGGGAAGTTGCGCCGCCAGGTCTCGTCCGCCAGGGCGGCGACGTGCGACTCGGCCGTGAGCGCCGCCGCCGGCTCGTTGAAGCCGATGTGCCCGTTGACCCCGACGCCCAGCACCGCCAGATCGAGCCCCCCGGCGGCGTCGATGGCCTGTTCGTAGCGCGCCGCCTCGGCGGCGGCGTCCCGGGCCGTGCCGTCCGGGAGGTGGGTGCGCGCCGGACGGAGGTTCACCCCCCCGAAGAGGTGCTGCCCCATGTAGGCGGCGTAGCTCTGGGGATCGTCCGGGCCGGTGTCGCAGTACTCGTCCAGGTTGAAGGTGGTGACCCGCGACCAGTCCGTGCCCGTCTCGCGGTGGAGGGCCACGAGGGCCCGGTAGGTGCCGATCGGCGTCTCGCCCGTCGGCAGGGCGAGCACCAGCGCCGGCGCCGTGCGCACGGCGGCGTCGATCAGGGCGGCCGCCTCGCGGCTCATCCCCTCGTAGTCGGCGGCGATCACGATCCGGTTCGGCTTCATCGTCGTCCTGTGGGTGCTCCGGGGTGGGTGGCGGGTCGCCCGCCGTCCGGCGGTGGCGGCCGGCGTGGCTGCGCTAGAGCGCGTCGAGCGCGACGCGGAGCATACCCCCGGCGGCCGCCAGCCGGCGCTCCGCCTCCGCGGCGTCGCAGCCGGCGCGGGCCATCAGGATCGCCGGCTTCGCCCGGTAGCCGGTCTGCTCCAGCAGTGGCACCGCCGCCGCCGGATCGATCCCCGCCACCTGGGCCACGATCCGGGCCGCCCGCCGGCGCAGCTTCGCGTTGGTCGCCGTCAGGTCGACCATCAGGTTGCCGTAGACCTTCCCGGAGCGCACCATGCCGGCCGTGGTCAGCATGTTCAGCACCAGCTTCTGGGCCGTGCCGGCCTTGAGCCGGGTCGAGCCGGTGACCACCTCGGGGCCGACGTCGACCACGATGGCCACGTCCGCCGCCCGGACGACGGCGCTCCCCGGGTTGCAGACGACGCCGGCGGTGTAGGCGCCGCGCCGCCGCGCCGCGGCGAGGGCGCCGAGGACGTAGGGCGTCGTCCCGCTCGCGGCCAGCCCGACGACCACGTCCGCCGGGCCGGTGCCCGCCGCGGCCACGGCGGCCGCGCCGGCGGCGGCGTCGTCCTCCGCGCCCTCGACCGCCTCGCGCAGCGCGACGTCGCCCCCGGCGATGAAGCCCTGCACCTGCTCGGGCGGCGAGGAGAACGTCGGCGGGCACTCCGAGGCGTCGAGCACGCCCAGGCGGCCGCTCGTCCCCGCGCCGAAGTAGAGCAGGCGCCCGCCGCGGCGCCAGCGGGCGACGACCTCGTCCACCACCCGCTCGATCTCGGGCAGCGCCCGGCGCACCGCCGCCGGGACGGCCGCGTCCGCGTCGTTCATCAGCAGGAGCACGTCGCGGGTGGAGCGGCGGTCGACGTCGGCCGATTCCGGGTTGCGGCGCTCGGTCGGGCTCAGGGCGCTCTCGTCGCCCGGCGGGTGCGCTGCGCTCACGCCGCGGTCACTCCGGACCGACCCACCCGGCGGCCCCTCTGGCCAGCAGGGCGGCGCCCTGCACCGGGGTGTGACGCGGGTCGATCACGCTCGCCGCCGGCGCCAGCCGGCGCAGGCCGCCCGAGAAGCGCTCGCGCAGGCCGGTCAGGCCGGTCCACAGCCCGCCACTGGTGACCACCTCGAAGCCCACCGGGGCCGCCTCGCCTGAGCCGGAGCCGAGGCCGAGCTCGCCCGCCACGGTGGCGGCGGCCAGAGCCAGCTCCCCGGCCGCCTCCTCCAGGATCGCCCCCGCGACGGCGTCGCCGGTGGCGGCGGCGGCGCCGCAGAGGGGCGCCAGGCGGGCGATCTGCGGCGCGCCCCACTCCCCGTAGGCCAGTCCGATCAGCCCCGAGGCGTGACTCAGCCCGCACTCGTCGAGCACCAGCCGGGAGAGGGCCGTTTCCGGACCGCGTCCGTCGGCGGCGCGACAGACGGCCCGCAGGGCCGCCAGGCCGACCGCGTAGCCGCTGCCCTCGTCGCCGAGGACGTGGCCCCAGCCGCCGGCCCGGCTGCGCTGTCCCGCCCCGTTCATGCCGAACGCGATCGATCCGGTTCCGGCGACGCAGACCACACCCTCCGCCCGCCCCGTCCCGCCGACCAGGGCGGCGACGGCGTCGTTGACGATCACCGTCCCGTCCGCCGGCAGGTTCCAGCTCAGCCCGGCCGGGGGACGGTCGAACAGCTCCTGGGTCAGGACGCGCACGGCGTCCCGGTCGGCCGGCCGGTCGACGCCGGCCAGGGCCAGGCACAGGCCGGAGACGCGCAGCGAGCGGCCGCCGGCGACCGCGGCGGCGACCGCGGCGGCGAGCGACTCGCGCAGGGCGCTCAGCGTCAGCGCCGCGCCGACGGACTGGTAATTGGACGGCCCGGCGACTCCTTCGCCGAGCGCCTGCCCGTCCCGCGTGACCAGCAGGCAGGCCGTCTTGCTGCCGCCCCCGTCGACGCCGGCGACGCAGTCGATGGCGCCTCCTCCGGACGCGGTCACGGGGCGCCCCGTGCTGCCGGAGCGGGTTCCTCCGGCCCGGCCCCCGCCCAGAGCTCGCGCATCAGCCGGCCGAAGTTCGCTCCCGGCACGATCTTGCCCATGACCACGGCTTGCCGGGCGCCGGTGCAGGCCGGCACGGTGTTCGGCCGCCCGCGCAGGGTGGCCGCAGCCAGGATGGCGAAGCTCAGGGCCTCCTTCGCCTCGCTCTCGATCCCGTACGCCTCGTGGGTGGTCAGGGTGGCCCCGTTCAGCCGTTGCCGCAGGGCCGCCATCAGGCCGGGATTCTTCGTCCCGCCGCCGCCGGCGATGATCTCCGCCTGCGGGCCGAGCGCCATCCCGGCCAGGCGCAGGCCGCCGGCCACCGTCTCCGCGGTCAGGGCCGTGGCCGTGGCCAGCAGGTCCGCGTCGGTCACCCCGAGCGCGGCCGCCCGCTGCCACAGGCGGTCGGCGTAGGGCCGGCCGTAGCGCTCCCGGCCGGTGGTCTTCGGCGGCGGCGCGGCGAAGTAGCCGTCCTCCCGCAGCAGCGGCTCGAGCAAGGCCGGCTGCACCCGGCCGGCCGCGGCCAGCCGGCCGTCGCGGTCGCAGGTCAGGGCGCCGCCGCTCACCCGCCGGGCGAGGGCGTCGAGGACCATGTTGCCCGGGCCGGTGTCGAAGGCGAGGACGGCGCCGCCGGCGGTGCTCGGGGGCAGCAGGGTCACGTTGGCGATGCCGCCCAGGTTGAGCACCGCCCGCTGGCGCTGCGGGTGGCGGAACAGCAGGTCGTCGACGTAGCTGACCAGCGGCGCCCCGTGCCCCCCGGCGGCGACGTCCCGCACTCGGAAGTCGGCCACGGTGGTGATCCCGGTGCGCTCGGCGATCACCGCCGGCTCGCCGATCTGCAGGGTCGACCCCGGGCCGTCCGCGCCCGGCGGGGCGTGGAACACCGTCTGCCCGTGGGAGCCGATCACGTCCACCGCCGCCGGCGGGACGCCGGCAGCGGCCAGCGTCTCGAGCGCCGCCGTGGCGAACCACTCGCCGACGGCGAAGTTCATCCGGCAGACGGCCTCCGCCGTGGCCGTTTCCGGGTCGAACAACCCGAAAACGGCCCCGCGCTGCGTTTCCGAGAAGGGGACGGCGTGATGGAACGCCGCTTGCACTTGTGGCAGCGACGGCGCTTCGGACACCCGGACGAGGACGCCGTCGATGCCATCAGCGGAGGTGCCGGACATGAGGCCGAGGGCGAGCAGGGGTCGCGCCAGAGTCACCGCCGGCATTATGCCGCCCGCCGCGGACGGGAAGGGCCAAGGGTGATTAGAACATGCAACCTACGGCTAGAACGCGCGTTCATATAGAACAGATGAACAACGTCGAAGGGATGCGCGCCCCGATGATGAACGCAACCGGGCCACGGCCGGGCACGCTGCGGGCGAACGACGCCTGGTCTCCGATCCGTCCGCTGCGTTCGGCGGCGCTGCCCCGGCGCACCGCCGTCGAGGTCACGCCGATCACCTGGGCGGCCGGGGCGATCGCGTTCGTCGTCATCTGGTCGCTGACCTACCTGCTGCGCCAGCCCGGCGTCTCTGACGTGGCCGCGCAGCCGTTCTCCCTGATCGGCGACTTCGCCCTCGAAGGGGCCTTCCTGGCCCTGGCCTGGCTGGCGCTGGTGGTGGTGGCCTGCCTCGCCGTCCTGCGGGGCGCCATCGTCATCTCCGGGCAGGACTGAGCGACCGCGCGACCCGGCAGCGCACACGCCGGCGCCGCCCCAGCGGGGCGGCGTTCTTGATTCGGGGCCCGGGCGCTCCGGGATACCGCCGCCGCGCTCAACCGGTCTGGCCGACCGGCTGCAGGTGGGCGAGCGGTACGCGGAGGCGCGACCCGTCCGGCAGCAGCAGGTCGGCCACCGTCGTCGCCACCTCAGAGGGCAGTCGGTGGGGCACGTCTTCGGCGGCGACCACCTCTCCGGTCTGCCCCTCCGCCCGTCCGGCCAGGATGCGCACCGCCGTGCCCGGGGTCAGCAGAACGCCACCCGGCGCGGCCGCGCCGGCGCCGCCGGCGGCCCCGGGCGCGGGCGCGGGCTCGGCGATCACCACCTCAGGGGCCAGGCCCGGCTCGTTGCCGACGGCCGAGGCCAGCCGGCCGGCGAGCGGTTGCAGGGCCCGCCAGAGCGCCGGCGGCGCCTCCCCGACGCTGACCGAGAGCAGCACGCAGGTCAGGGGCGGCGCCGGGCGGGGCCCGCCGCGCTCGCCGCCGTCGAGGCGCACGGGGGTCGTCCACAACAGATCGTCCCAGCCGAGGCGCTGTAGGGTGCTGTCCGCGATTCCGGGGGCGAGGACGGCGGCCGCGCCGGCGTCGGCCAGCTGACGCACCGTCGCCTCGAGCAGCGGGAAGGCGCAGGCCACCACCGCCCCGGCGAGATCCGCTGGCAGCGCGGTGGGCGACTCGGCCAGCCGCAGCGGCCCGGCGGCGGCCGCCCCCGCGCCGGCGACGCCGGCGACGGCTAGTCCCTCCCCCTCCACCACCACCCCGTCCGGCCCGGCGGCCGACACCGTGCCGGCCAGGTGGGCCAGCACCGGGCTCTCGGCCGGAAGGGGATCGATGAACACCGTGCCGTACTGCGGCGAGACGTAGCTCAAGCGGCCGCTGACCGGCGAGCGCAGGGTGCGGCGCTGCAATCCGGCCAGCGCGCGGCGCTCGGCGAGCACGTCCCCATCGGCCACCATCTCGCCCGGGCGGCGGGCCAGGCTCGCCGCCACCCGATCGGGCGAAACCCCGAGCACCGCGGCCGCGTCCAGCACGGTGGCCCGGGCCGGCCGGCGCAGCCGGGCGACGGCGTCTGCGGCGTCAACCCGGTCGCCGGCCTGGACGAGCACGTCCGCCTCGTCCGTGCCCCACAAACGCCGCCGGCGCAAGGCGCCGCGGACGACCAGCGGTCGACCCGTGGCGACCGGAACGTGCCCCGCCGGCAGGGCCAGGGCCTCGAGGGCCTGCAGCACGGCGACCGTGGCGCCGGCCGTCACCGCTGCTCACCCGCGCCGGCGGCGCCGTGTACGAAGGAGAACTGGGGGTAGGCCCCCGTGGACTGCAACCACTGCAGCAGCTTGGCCTGGCGCTTGGCCCGCGAATCCGGGATGGCCAGGGGGCGTCCCCGGGCGTCGATGATGATCCCCACGGCGCCACCCTCCACCTCAGCCCGGGGCGTCGCGGCCGCGCCGCGGCCGAGGCCGATGTCGAACTCCCGGGTCGGCCACAGCTTGAGCGACGCCCGCTCGCCGATGGGCAGGGGCACGACCTCGATCGCCCCCACCGCCACCTCGACCGTCACCGGCGAGCGCGAGGTGTAGGCCACCTCCACCTTGATCGCCGACTCGCCCTCTTTGCCGTTGCCCACCGGGGCGATGCACAGCCCGAGGTTCAGCAGCCCGTCGCGCTCGAGCGCGGCGCCGAGGGCCGGCGGGCCGCCTTCCGACCCCAGCCGCCCCAGCAGGGCCAGGGCGGTCGCCCGGTCGAGCGCCAGCTGCGTCAGGGCGTCCGGCTGGACGGCGTCCAGCAGGATCAGCGCGGCCTGGGTCAGCCGGGGGACGCCGGCCAGCGCGCCGCCGCTCCCGATCACCAGGTCGACGGCCGGCAGCGCCAGCGGGCCGTCCGGGCGCCCCGCGCCGGCGGCGTAGCGGCGGGCCATGTCCTCCAGCAGCAGGCGCAGGGCCTCCCGGGCGAAGGCGTGCTCCAGGAGCAGGTCCTCCACCGTCTCGGGCAGGGCCGCCGGGACGGCGACCCCCTGGCGCGCGTCCTGGCGCAGGGCGGCCTCGTCCACGTCCACCGGCAGCCAGGCGGCCATCGCTTCGGCCCCGGCCTCGCGCAGGATGGTCTGCCGGCCGAGGCGCAGCCCGAGGTCGTCCCGCGTCACCGCCAGGGTGCGGCGCTGCCCGGCCTGCCCGAGACAGGCCACCGCCATGGCGTGGGCGGCGCCGACGTCCAGGGTGAGCACGTCCACGTCGTAGCGGTCGGCGATCAGCTGGGTCGCGGCGCAGACGCCCTCGAGCGAGGAGCGCGCCCCGCCGGCGGCCCAACCGTTCAGGTCCGCCTCGCCCGCCCAGGCCCCGGCCAGGCGCTCCTTGACGAACCGCCCGGCCAGCTCCCGCAC
>DATLLM010000266.1:0-10669 GCA_035537855.1 Chloroflexota bacterium
CCCTGCGGCGGGCCCTGCACGACCTCGACGCCTGGATCACCGGGCTGCGCCGCGACCAGTGGGCCAGCCGCGCGAACATCCGCAAGGTGGAGCTCGACCACGACCACGGCGGGCTGCTGAAGATCAACCCCCTGGCGGACTGGACCGAGGCGGAGGTGCAGGCCTACCTGCGGGCGCACGACGTCCCCAGCCACCCCCTCTACGCCAAGGGGTTCCGCACCATCTCCTGCGCCCCCTGCACCCGCGCCGTGGCCCCGGGCGAGGACGCCCGCAGCGGGCGGTGGTGGTGGGAGGTGAACGCCCCCAAGGAGTGCGGGATGCACTGCTCGATCGAGACCGGGGGCTTCGAGCACGAGCTGGAGGCCATCCTCGGCGAGGCGCACGCGGGCCCGGCCGCGCCGGCGGGGGCCGGTGGGTGACCTCCTCGAGCCGGGGCCGCGGAATCCCGGCGCACCCCCGGCGGAGGCACCGGTGGAGGCTCGGGCGATGCTCAGCCGTCTCGATCCGCTGATCGGCCGCGCCGCGCGCTGGCTCGACGTCCTCGGCGCGCGGCGGCGCCCCCGCTCCCGCGCCGGGACGTCCGCCGCCGACGGGGAGGTGCCGACGCACGAGCTCACCGAGTCGGTCGCCGACCGCTTGCAGGCCGAGGCCCTCTCCCGCTACGCCTGGCTCGACGTCGGGGTCTGGGGCCGCCCGGTGTTCCGCTCGGCCGCCGAGGCGGCCCGCCGCCTGCGCGCCGTCTCCGTCACCGGCGACGAGCTGTCCTGGTGATGGCGTTCGGGTGCCACCCGCCAACGCGGGCGGCGCTCACCCGCCTTGACCGGGGTGAGCCGAACGCATCCGAAGACGCCCTGGCCTCTTAACCCCGCAGGGGTGCGGCCGCGGCCCGGCGGCGCCCGCTAACAGGGAAGGACGCGCAGCCAGGGGCTCGGCGCTTCACCTCGGCCGAGCACGCCCCTCGGCCCCTCGGCCCCTTCGGTCCGATCTCCGACCACGTCCCCCACTGGCACATTGTGGGCGCCCTGTCAGCACCGCGGTAGTGCGCTGTCAGCGGTCTTGCGGGCAGGGTAGACGCGCGAGGCCGAGTGCACCGCGCACCGCGCGGCGCCGGGGGCGGCGCGGTAGGGTCGGGCGGCCGGCGCCCCGGCTGGGGACGGTCCCCGGCCGGGGGACGAGGTGCACGGGAGCGCCGCGGGTGTCGGCCTGGCTCCGGCCGGGGGTCGACGGCGTGCCGGCGTGGCCCCACGGGGAGGCACCATGGAGCGGATCCGGCTCGTCGGGGGCGGGGTGGCCGGCCTGCACCTGACGCTGTGCGTGCAGCGGCACGCAGTGACTACCAGGCGCTACGCCGGGCGCGCCCCCGCCGAGGGGCGCGGCGTCCGCCTGCCGTCCATGCCCGGACACTTTGGCGGTACGCGCGCCCCTGCGGCCGCGCCCGGCGGCAATCACCGGGACGCCCCCGGCCTGCTGGCCACGCACGTCATCGTCTCGGTCGGCGGGCCGTGGCCGGCCGGGTGACCGAGCGCTCGAACGAGGGCCCGGCACTGCTCGTCGGGTGCGGGAGCCGTGGCCGACGGCGGGTCGGGCGCGTCGGCACCGCGAGGCGCTGGCGCGGCAGGAGGTTCTCGGCGACCAGCGCGCCGCGACCGCACGCGGCCTTGGCCAGGCGGGCGCGGCCGACAGGTCTACGTTGAGGAGCAGGTACTCGAGTATGAGCCACCTATCGTGCCGCGCGCCGGTGCCGGGTCCCGAGCCTCTGATCAGACGTCTGCGCCCCCACAGCGGGCCGGCCGTCGGCGACCCGCTGTGGGGCACCGGGGACAGGGTGACGCGCCTGGTGCGCGAAGCCCTGGCGCACCTCGCCGACCCGGTGTATCTGCAGACGCACCCGCTGGCTGGCCTCGTCGCGCCGGCGGGAGCGGGGTGGCCCGCCGGGCGGGCGGGCGAAGCCCTGCGGCGGCGCCTGCTGGGGGCCATCGCGGACCTGGAGCCGCCGGCCAAGTCGGGCGAGCGGGGGGCCTCCCGGCGCGGCCACCGGCTCCTGGAGCTGCGCTACGCCGAGGGCCTCCCACCCGAGGCGGTGCAGGACCAGCTGGGCCTCTCCCGGGCGCAGTACTTCCGTGAGCAGGCCCGCGCCGTCGCGGCCGTCGCCTCGTTCCTGGTGCCCTCTTCCCCGGCGGCCGATTCGGGGCAGACGCCAGAGGCGCCGGCGCCGCCGGTGACGCGCCCGGCGGCGCCGGCTGCCACGACCGGGCAGGCGCCCCGCCGCGACAACCTCCCGGTGGCGCTGACCAGCTTCGTCGGCCGGGAGCGGGCGCTTGACGCGATCGTCCGCCGGCTGTCCGGCGACGCCGGGGTGCCCCTCCTGACCCTGAGCGGCCCGGGGGGCATCGGCAAGACCCGACTCGCCCTCGAGGCGGCAGCGGCCGGGCCGGTGCGCGACGCCTTCCCGGATGGCATCTGGCTGGTCGAGCTCGCCCCGCTGGCCGATCCGGCGCTCGTGCCGTCGGCGGTGGCGGCTGCGCTCGGCCTGCGCGCCCCTGCTGGCCGGTCGCTCCCGGACGCCCTGGCCGACGCCCTGCGGCCCGGACGGGTGCTCCTGGTGCTGGACAACTGCGAGCACCTCCTGGACGCGTGCGCCGCCCTGGCCGAGCATCTCCTGCGGGCCTGTCCCGGCCTGCGCGTGCTGGCCACCAGTCGCCAGGCCCTGGGCGCCCCGGGAGAGGTCACCTGGCTCGTGCCGCCCCTGGCGCCACCTCAACTCCCGTCCCCGGCGGCCGGCGCGGCCGGCCCGGCCCGACTCCCGGCGGCGGCGGTGGCGACGTCCGGCGCCGTCCGCCTGTTCGTCGAGCGGGCCCAGGCGGCGCTGCCCACTTTTCGCCTGACCGACGACAACGCGCCAGCGGTGGCCGAGGTCTGCCGCCGTCTGGACGGCATCCCCTTGGCGCTGGAGCTGGCGGCGGCGCGGGTGGGGGCGCTGACGGTCGACCTCATCGCCCGACGCCTGGGCGACCGCCTCCGTCTGCTGACCGGTGGCAGCCGGACGGTCCTGCCCCGCCATCGCACCCTGAGGGCCCTACTGGACTGGAGCCACGACCTGCTCTCCCCGCCGGAGCGCCTGCTCTTCCGCCGGCTGGCGGTGTTCGCCGGGGGCTGGACGCTGGAGGCGGCCGAGGCCGTGGGGGCCGGCGACGGCGTCGAGCCGGACGGCGTGCTCGACCTGCTGGTGCACTTGCTGGACAAGTCGCTGGTGCTGCCCGAGGCCGGCGCCGACGGGGTGGGCCGCTACCGGCTGCTGGAGACGGTGCGGGAGTACGCCGCCGAGCGCCTGGAGGCGGGCGAGTCCGCCACGGTGCGGCGCCGGCACGCCACCCACTTCCTGGCGCTGGCCGAGCTGGCCGAGCCGGCGCTCCGCGGGCCGGCCCAGACGGCCTGGCTGGGCCGCCTGGACGCGGAGCACGACAATCTGCGGGCGGCGCTGCGGTGGGCGTTGGAGAGCGACGAGATCGAGACGGGCCTACGCCTGAGCGGCGCGCTCGTCCGGTACTGGGAGATCAGGGGGCACCTCGCGGAGGGGCGGGGCTGGCTGGAGGCCTTCCTCGCCCGCGCGCCGGCGGGCGGCGCCCTCGCCACCAGCCGGGCGAAGGCGAGCAACGCTACCGGCAACCTGGCCAAGCTCCAGGGCGACTACGCGGCGGCCGGGGCGGCCTACGAGCAGAGCCTGGCCCTGTGGCGAGCAGCGTGCGACCGGCGGGGGATCGCGAACGCGGTCTTCAACCTGGGGGAGGCGGCCAGGGGCCAGGGCGACTACGCGCGGGCGGTCGCCTATTACGAGGACGGACTGCGCCTGCACCGGGAGCTGGAGAACGACGAGGGCGTCGCCGCCGCGCTGACCGGGTTGGGGATCGCGGCGCGCAATCGGGGCGAGCTCGACCAGGCCGAGGCCTACTACGAGGAGGCCCTGGTGCACCACCGCCGGAGGGGCGACCGGCAGGCCCTCGCCGTCGTACTGAACAACCTGGCCACCGTCGCCGGCTCCCGCGGTCGGCTCAAGCGCGCGGCCGCGCTCCAGGAGGAGAGCCTGGCCCTGCGGCGGGAGCTGGGTGACCCCAGGGGCACCGCCCTGGCGCTGAAGAACCTGGCCGACATCGCCACCCTCCAAGGAGACCCGGGGCAGGCGGCCACCCGGCTCGCGGAGGCCGTCGAGCTCTACGGCCGCGTGGGAAGCAAGGACGGCGTCGCCGTGTGCCTGGAGGGATTCGCGCGAGTCGCCGTCGCCCGTCGACCGGCCCGGGCGGCGCGGCTGCTGGGGGCGGCGGAGGCGCTGCGGGAGGCGCTCGGCGCTCCCCTGGCGCCGGCCGATCGCGCCGACCGCGACGCGTGCGTCGCGACCGCCCGGCTCGCGCTCGGCGTGGGGACCCTCGCCACCCTGGGGGAGGCCGGGCGGGCGATGACCCTGGAGCAGGCCGTCGCCTACGCCCTGGCCGCGGAGCCCCCCACCCCGGCGGGCGGCGCGCTGACCCCCCGTCAGCGGGAGGTGGCCGTCCTCGTCGCCCGCGGTCACACCAACCGGCAGATCGCCGCCGCCCTGGTGATCGCCGAGCGGACAGCCGAGACCCACGTCGACCACATCCTGACCCGACTCGGCTTCACGTCGCGGGCCCAGATCGCGGCCTGGGCCACCGAGCACGGGCTCCGGCGTGCCACCGCGGCCGGTGGTCCGGGCGTGACCGCGTGAGGACGGAGGGGACGGAACCAGGGACGGCGGCCTCGATCGGGACCCCGCCGCGGCGACACAACGTTCCCTCGACGAGCGCTGTACGCATGCGTGCTAGATGCGCCGGCGCGTGAACACACCCGTAACGCTATATTGGCGCATGCGGCGGTGCATGAGCGGACCAGCGACGAGGCACGACGATCCCGGTGGCACGTCGTGACGACCCGCTTATTCTCGCGGCGCGAGTTCATCGCATCAGTGTCGGCGACGATCGCCGCATCAGGTTTTGCCTGGGCGCAGCCGGTCAGCGCCCAACAGCTCGACCGGATCAGGCGGGTCGCCATTCACCCGGCGATCGGCGTCGCCCGGGTCGGTAACAGCCGCGATGCGATGTTCTTCGGCCCGGAGGTTCCGGGCGCCCGCCCCGCCGGCCCGTTCAAGGACCCGTCCGGCGCCGTCGCGAAGCAGGCGGCCCGTTTCCGCATCTTCGGCTACGACGCCGACAATCGGGTGGTCGCCGAGCTGACCGCTCAGGATGCGGACATCTCGTGGCGCGTCGCCGTCGCCAATGCCAAGCCCGCCTGGTATGAGGTCGACGTCGCCTTCGATGTCGAGGGCGCACCTGGAGCCGGACGCAGGAACGGCGACGTCGCGGACCGCGCCACGCTCGTCGTCCAGGCGACGCCGCGCATGCTCGATGGCGCCGCTGCTGGACCCCTGCCCCTCGATGGCGGCACGTTCCGGGGCGTGCCGGTCACCCTCGGCGAGGTGATGACCGACGCCGGCGGCCGGCTGGTCGTCCTGCCTGGTGCCGGTGGCGCGTACTCCGCACCCGGCTCGCCGCCGCTGAGCGGCTTTGCCGACAACAGCGGCTGGACCGACGACACCTGCGACGGTCCGGTGCGCGCCACCGTACGCATCGGCGAGCGGTCGCTGGAGGCCGATCCCGCCTGGGTGGTGTGCGTCCCGCCCAACTACGCGCCGGGTGTCGCGAGCAGCATCGTCACCGTCCACGACGCAATCGAGTCGGTGCTGGTCGGTGCCGGTGTCCGCGCTCAACCAGACACGATCTTCGAGCGCGACGTCTGGCCAGTCTTCCGGCGCCTGTCCGACCTCCAATGGGTCAACGAAGGCTTCTTCCTGCACTACGGTTTCGGCGCGCCGCGCGACTGGACCGACGAGGACTGGCGCCTGCGCCTCGCCGACAACTCGGAGCGGAACACCGCCGTGCGCGAAGGCATCTTCGCGCTGTTCCGCGATCCTGCTTTCGTCGACGTCCAGCCCGACGCCGAGCCGCTGCTCTACGGCGACAAGGCCGAGGTTCCCCCCGACGCGATCGAGCCGCGCCAGTGGCTGGCGCTGACCCCGCTTCAATACCGTCACCTGAAAGCGTGGTCCGAGGGGCGATTCACGCTGCAGGGCGGTGAGCCTACCCCGGCGCGGATCGAGGACTATCCGCTCGAGGAGCGGCCCGCCGCCATCGACCGCGCCGCTCTCGACGCCTGCCTCGGAGGGGCCTTCCATCCCGGAATCGAGTTTCCGTGGATCGTGCGCACCGCCTGGATCTGGACGGCCGACATGCGCCTCAAGACGACGGCGCCGGAGGTCGACATGACCGACTACGGCGACACGCTCGTCGCGCCGGTCGCCATCTCGAAGACGGGACCGTTGTCACGCCTCGGTCCCGGCAGCATGACCCGCTGGATGGGCGTGCCGTGGCACGCTGACGCGTCCAGCTGCCGGTTCGGCTACGAGCGGGCCATCTCGCCCATCCTTCCCGGCTTCTGGCCGGCCCGCATCCCGAACGGGGTGCTGGCCGAGGCCGACTACCGCATCGTCATGGACACCGCCCGGTCGCTGGACGAGCGCCGCGCCGCCTTCCACCGGCGCCGAGACTGGGAGCGGTTCATCTCGGCGGCGACGCGCCCGCCGATCCTCGCCGCCATGGCGCAGGACTGGTTCAAGCTCGGGATGATCGAGGACCGTCCGGGCCCGGCGGACGGCGCCTTCCCGGCTACGATCAAGGTCGAGTCCGGCGTCGGCTTCGACCGCGAGCCGGAGACGCTCTATCCGGCAGGCGCACCCTTCCCGCAGCTCGGACGGTTCCCGCTGGTCGTCTCGAATTCCGACGACAACAGCCTTCGCCTCGTCGACGCGGACGCCAACGTGACGGTCATGCAGCTCTCCGCGCCACTTGAGCGGCCCGAGGGGCTGACGCGCGGGCTCGACGGCAACATCTATGTCTGCTGCATGAACAGCAACATCATCCGCCGCGTGACCCCGAAGGGCGAGGTCACGCGCTTCGCAGAGGGCAGCTTCTCCGCGCCGGCGAGCATCACCGGCGACCGGGCCGGCAACTTCTACGTCGCCAACTACGACAGGAAGGGCTTCGTCACTGCCGTCGCCCCCGATGGCAAGAGTCGCGTCCTGGTCCCACCCGAGGCGGGACTGGTTCAGCCGGTCGGCGTCGTCGTCACCCCGGACGGCGCGCTGCTCGTCAGCTGGGGCGGCGACTCGGTGGCCCGCGTCGACATCGCCACCGGCAAGGTGCTCAACCCGCGCTGGATCACCGGGCTGAGCGATCCGCGCCAGATGGCCTGGGACGCCTCTTACCGGCTCTGGCTGGCCGACCAGCTCAACGACGCCGTCCGCCGGTTTGACATGCTCGGCACGCCGATCCCGTTGACCATCCGCGGCGCGGGGCTGGTCAAGCCCTTCGGCCTCGCCTTCGACGGCAAGGGCCTCCTCTACGCAACGCTGACCGGCGGCTCGCTCGTCAAACGGATCCGCATCGACGGCGACGTTGCGGTCGTTTCGGATTTCGCGGCGGGGATGCGAAGCGGCGGGGGAATCGCCTTCATCGGATGACCGAATGCGACGTCCTGGTTGTCGGCGCCGGGCCGGCGGGATGCGCGACCGCGATCCGGACCGCCCGGGCCGGCCTCTCGACGGTGCTGCTCGACCGGGCAGGCCCGCCGCGGCACTGGGCGGGCGAGAGCTTGCCGCCGGGCATGACGAAGCTCATGCGCTCCGTGTTCGGCGATGAGATTCTCTCCGAGGACCTCCACCGCACCGCGTTCGGAACGCGCTCGGTGTGGGGAAGCGCCGAGCTGGTGGAGACCGATTTCCTGCTGAACCCGCTCGGCGAGGGCTGGCTCCTCGACCGGACGCGATTCGACAGCGACGCGAAGCGGGCGGCCGCCGCCGCCGGAGTCGCCATCCTCGAAGTCCGCCACCTCGGATCGCTGGCGCGTGAGGCTTCGGCCCGGCACGTCGGAGCCGGCGACGGCTCGTTCCTGTCGGCGGGATTCGTCGTGGATGCCACCGGCCGCTCCGCCGCGCTCCTCCGCAAGCTCGGCGTTGGGCGTATCGTCGCCGATCGCCAGATCGCGATCCTCGCCAGCTATCCCGACGACGGCGATGACTACTCCGGCACGACCGTCGAGGCGGTCCGTGACGGCTGGTGGTATACGTCACCGCTTCCCGGCGGCCGTCGCGTCCTCGCCTACCTGACCGATGACGATCTCTGGCGGGCAGGTCAACGCGACTGGTGCGCGTTGCTCGACGAGACACACCACATCCGCCGCCTGGCCGGGCCGAGTGCGATGACCGCCAGGACGCGCGCGTGCCCCGCAGGCACGGCCCAGGCGGCCCGCCTCGCGGGCGAGGGCTGGCTCGCCGTCGGGGACGCCGCGGCGTCCTTCGACCCCCTCTCCGCGCAGGGCCTCGCCACCGCCGTCCTCATGGGTTCGAGAGCGGGATGCGCGATCGCGCATCCCGACCGCGAGAGGGCGATCGAGGCATGGGTCGAGGCCGCCGCCATGCTCGTCGCCGAGCACGCCGACCTCCGCACCCACTACGCGCACCTGGAAACGCGCTGGCCGCAGTCCTCCTACTGGCGCCGCCGCCGGGACCCTGACCGTGCGCGTGAAACGCCGCCGCTGGGCTGGCTGTCGTCAACGCGCGCGCCGCATCCCGTCCGAGCGGCGCAGATGGGTTCCGCTGCGCACGCGTGGGGGTAGACGCGCCGGCCCCTCACGGGAGGGACGGATGTCGGCGCCACCAGATCACGACGCTCGCCACCGGACGTGGCGAAGTAGTGCCAGTCACAGGGCACGAAGGCCGGCTGTCGGGGGCGACAGCCGGCCTTCGGAGTCTCGGAAGGACCGGCTCTGTTGCCACGGCGCGGGCAGGCACCCTGCCGAGCCTCCGAATCGGGTCGGGCATGCGGTGCGTGCGGTACGGTGGCCCGACGACGCGCCCCGATGGGGGCGCCACCAAAGCGAGAAGGAGCCTGTCGTGGCGAACCACCCCTCCGAGCAACCGTCCCCCGCGCAGGCGGCGGTCGGCGACGTCGCGCCCAAACTGGTGCAGCTCACGGACGAGGTGCTCTTCGGCGACGTCTGGGCGCGGCCCGGCCTGTCCCCGCGCGACCGCAGCCTGATCACGGTGGCGGCGCTCGTCGCCCTCTACCGCGGCAACGAGCTGCCGAACCACCTCCGGCGGGCGCTGGCCAACGGCGTCACCCGGGACGAGCTGGTCGAGCTGATCACGCACCTCGCCTTCTACGCCGGTTGGCCGAACGCCATGTCGGCGATGCGGGCGGCCAAGGAGGTCTTCGCCACCGCGGAGTGACGCCGGCGGACGGGCAGTCCGCCGGATCGACCCGGCGCGGGCGGACCACCTCCCGCCGGCGCTCCGGGTTCTCCCGGATCAGGCGCAGGTACGCGGCGAGCGGACTCGACGCTGCTACGGCTCCCCGGGGCCTACGGCCGGGGCAGATCCAGGAGCACCTGCATCTGGCGGCTGAGCTCCCGGAGGAAAGCCGGCTCCGCCTTCTGCTGGCCGGTGGTGATCGGGGCGACGCCCTCGTCCCGCACCCGCCACACATCCGGCGCGCGGAAGTTGTAGGGCACAACGGAGGGCTCCTTGATCTGGGTCATCGAGTCGAGCTGGGCTTTCTGCATCTGGCGCGTGTACTGCGGGGCGTTCAGGATGCGCTCGTCGGCGTAGCAGTCCGGCCGCCCCCCGAGTGTGGTGGAGCCCATCGTCTGCAGGCCGAGGGCGACGCCGAACTCCTTGTCGGTGATCCACTTCAGGAGCTCGAAGGCCTGATCCGGCGCCTTGCCGTCCCGGCTGATGGCCTGGCAGTCGCCGGCGAAGACGCCCCCCCGCTTCCCGGTCTTGGCGTGCTTGGGCATCATCGTCCCGTCCCACTTGAACTTGTCCCCCACGCCGGGGAGGATGGTCGACTTGTAGTTGAAGTAGGTGCGCCCGATCATGGCCACCTTGCCGGCCAGGAAGTCGTCGGACGCCGCCGCGATGGGGTGCAGGATGCGCTCGCGGTTGAACATCGCCTCGTACCACTGCAGGGACTCGAGCGTCTCCGGGGTGTCCATCGCGGCCTTCTTGCCGTCCTTGGAGAGGCTGTCCCCGTTGAACTGGCGCAGGTGCCCCGTGAAGGCCTCCCCCGCCCAGGAATTGACGGCGTACCCCCACTGCGTCGTCTCGTTCCCCTGGCGGATGGTCAACTGCTGGGCGGCCTTGATCAGGTCGTCCAGCGTCCAGGTCTCGGTGGGGAGGCTCACCCCGCGCGTCTCGAACAGGCTGACGTTGTAGTAGAAGCCGGCAGCGAGCACCTGGCCCTTGAAGGGCAGGCCGAAGAGCTTGCCGTCGACCTTCATGATCTCGACCATTTCAGGGAACCAGCCCTTGAGGTCGACCTTGTCCCGGGCGAGCATGCCGTCGATGTTGCGGAAGGCCCCGCCGAGGACGAAGTTGTGGTACTCCTGCCCCCCGGTGAAGGCGTGGACGTTGTCCGGGAGGGTGTTGCTCGCCGCCATGGCGCGCAGGGCCTGGATGAAGTCCCCGGTCAGGACCTCTTGCTCCACCTTGATGTTGGGGAACTTCTGGGTGAAGAGGGGCAGCCGGGCCGCGTAGGCCTGCTCCTCC
>DATLLM010000267.1:0-5369 GCA_035537855.1 Chloroflexota bacterium
GGCGCAGGCCGGGAGCGGGGCTGCGCGGCTCGCCCGGGAGGCCGGGGCCGCCGGCCTGAGGACGACCCGGCGCCGGCTGGCGGGGCTGAGCGGGGCGGGCGGCGCCGGGGCCGGCGCGCTGCTGGCCGGGGCCTGCGGCGCCGCCGGGCCGGGCGCCGAGACGTCGCCGGCGCAGCTCCCGCCGGCGGCGCTGACCTACCTGCACAGCTACGCCCGCCCCGACCAGGTGGGGATGATCGACGAGCACCTCAAAGCCTTCCGGGAGCGGTACCCCCAGATCCAGATCCAGCAGTCGCCCGAGGGGGTGGGCGCCAAGCTGATCGCGGCCGCGGCCGCCGGCACGCCGCCCGACCTGATCCGCAGCTACCCCCAGGACATCAACGACTACGCCGCCAGAGGCATCCTGCTCGACCTGACCCCCCGGATCAAGGCCTCGCGGGAGATCGACCTGCGGGACCCCGACCTGCCCCAGACCGGGTTCGACGAGATGCGCCTGGGCAACGGTCTGTACGCCATCCCGGACACCCAGGCGGCCGTGCTGATCTTCTACAACCGCGACCTGCTGCAGAAGGCCGGACTCAAGGAGCCGGCGGACTCCTGGACGGCGGCCGACGCGCTGGCCACCGCCCGCCAGGCGACGAACGCCGCCGCCGGCACCTGGGGGTTCAACATCACCCGCAGCGGCGTGCGCATGATGCCCTGGGTGTGGGGCAACGGGGGCGACTACTTCGACGAGAAGTACACCCGCACCCTCGTCGACCAGCCGGCGGCCTACGAAGCCTACCAGTGGGCGGCGGACGTGGTCGCCCGCTACCGCTACGGCCCCACCCCGGACGAGGTGAAGCAGATCCCCGTCGTCCCCGGCGGGGCCTTCGCCAGCGGCGTCTACGCCCTCCACGTCCAGAACACCGGCGGCTTCCAGGACGCCCAGGCCAACTGGAAGCACCTCAACTGGTCGGTCGTGGCCTGGCCACGGGGGAGCAAGGGGCAGGTGCACCTGATCGACGCCATCGGCTCCGCCGTGACCGGCGGCTCCAAGTTCTCCGACCAGGCCTGGCGCTACTCGGAGTTCGCCGGCTCGAAGGCGGGCCAGGACGTCTGGGCCCGCACCTGGGGCAACCCGATGCGCCTCTCGTCCCTGAAGTACCAGTTCGGCGGCACGGTCACCCCCCAGCAGCAGAAGAGCATCGAGGTGGCGCTGAAGAACCAGAGACCCCGCCCCCGGTTCGAGAAAGCGGCCGACGCCCAGAAGCTCATCGACGCCGATCTCGAGGCGGTCGGGGCCGGGCAGACGACGGCGAAGGACGCGCTGACCGTCGCCGCCGTGAAGATCAACGCCCTGCTGAAGCAGTAGGCGGGCCGGACCGGCCGGCCGGTCCGGGGCGCGCGGCCGTCACGCGGACGCGCCGCCGGCCGACTCCGGCTGCGCGGAGCGCAGGAAGCGCCAGCGGTAGATCATCGCCACGCCGAGCACCGTCGCCTCTCCCAGCGTCGACACCACGGCGTAGAGCTGGTTGAAGTAGAACGAGATCAGGTTGACGATCACGAGCGAGATCACCAGCGAGAGCGTGCCGAGCCGCAGGCCGATCCGCTCCCGCCCCAGGGCCAGGAGGATCGCGGCCGCGAGGGAGAAGAGGGCGCACGCGGCGACGCACAGCAGCTGCGTCGCCGCCAGGATCGGGGTATTGACCACGTACTGGGACTTGCCGCTCACGATCACGACGTCCCCGAGCGCCTGCGCGATCGCCTCCCGCCCGCCGCGCGTCGCCAGGGCGCCGAACGCCACCAGCTCGAGCAGCGAGGTCACCGCCAGGTAGGCGAAGGCCACGATCAAGAACGTGCGGGCGATGACCCGCGACGGCGTGCGCGAGAACGTCAGGCGGATCGTCGTCCAGAGCTGCTCGATCGCGGTCGGGTTCTGGGCCAGCCGCAGCTGGCGGTTGCGGATGAAGGTCAACAACGCCTCCGCCAGGGCCCGGTCCTCGACGTCCTCCGTCTGCCCCACGACGTAGCGCAGCTCCTCCCGCAGCTCGCGGCGCTCGAACGGATCGAGGTCGTTGTCGACGACCTGCTTGAGGTCCTCGAGCGCGTGATAGAGGAGCGTGCGCGCGTCCCGGGGGCGGTGCGCCCGGATCCGGAGCAGGAGCCAGATGCAGCCGATCACGAAGGCGTAGATGATGGGGAAGGCCAGCGGGTAGAAGTAGTCGTTGCTCTGGGTGATGAACTTGCCCACTTCGTCGATGAACAGGCCGGCGCCCACGCCGCCGAGAACGGCCGCCAGCCAGGGCGTGTAGGGGTTGGCGATCGTCAAGGGCAGCACCAGGGCGACGAACATGGCCAGCCCGCCCCACAGCAGGTGGGCGATGTGGTACGTCGAGTCGCCGACCTGCGGGTAGCCGGTGAGCTCGAGGGCGGTGCGGGTGACGATCACCGTCACCGAGAGGGACATGATCAGCAGCAGCCAGAAGCTGTCGGCGGTCTGGGCCCGCACCGGCGACCACAGGCGCTTCTGCTGCTGCCCGAGCCCGCCGTCCGCCAGCGGTGGCTGCGCGATCGTCATCGTCGTCCCTCCACTCCCCTTCCGGGCGCCCGCGCCGGCCGGCGCCCGGCGCCCGCGTCGCTGTCCAACGTTCCCACTCCCGGCGCCGGTCCGGACGCCGGCCCAGCCCGGAGGATAGCGCGCCCCGGCGCCGCGCCGGGCGCGGCGCCGGGGGCGTCAGTCCGGCGTCCAGCTCAGGGTGAAGTGCGTCTCGGTGCGTCCGATCTCCCGGAACCCGAGGCGCTCGTACAGCGCGCGCGCCCGGTTCCGGGTGAAGGTCCCGAGGTGAACCGGGACGCCGCGGGCGCGGGCGCGGTGCTGGACCTGGCGCAGCAGGGTGGCGCCGATCCCCCGGTTCTGGAAGGCGGGGGCGATCACGAGCTCGCGGACGTGGAGGTCGGCGTCCCGGTCCTCGACGCAGATGTAGCCGCAGGGGGTGCCTCCGGCGAGGACGATCTCGAACCCGGCGTCGCCCCAGGCGGCGGCGAAGAAGGCGTCTTGCGCCGCCTCGTCCCAGGGGCCGAACTGGCGCTCGACGACGTCCCGGTAGGCGGCGTGGTGCACCCGGCGGGCGAACTCGGCGTCCGCCGCGGTCGCCGGGCGGCGGGCGACGCCCGCCGTCATGGTCGCCGGCGACGGCGGCTCCGGGGTGAGGTGCGCCGCCTCCCAGGCGTCGAAGACGCGGAGCTGGTGGTCGAAGAAGCGGTCCTCACGGTAGCCGATGCCCCAGTCCCGGGCGTTGCCGCACTGCAGGCCGAGCCACCAGAAGTGGCGGACGGCCACGAAGAGGGGCACGGCGGCGAGGTCGAGGTCGCGCAGCGGGCGGACGGCGGTGTAGCCGGCGAGGTACTCGGCCCAGTCCGCCGCCGCCCGGTCCGGGTCGCCGGAGGAGGTGTCCCAGCGGTAGACGGCCAGCTCGTAGGCCCGCCAGCCGGGGCCGCAGCAGTCGAAGTCGAAGAACGTGATCGTCTCGCCCTCCAGGTGGGCGTTGCCCCCGTGGAGGTCGCCGTGGCAGAAGCCGGTCTCCAGCGCGTCCGCCGGCAGGGCGGCCACCCGCCGGCGGAGCGTCTCGGCCAGGACCGTGAGGCGCCGCTGGTCCTCCGGACGGTGGGTGAGGAAGGGCAGGACGGCCGCCAGCGGCGCGTCGAGCAGGTGCCGCAGGTCGAGCCGGAAGCGCCGGTGGCGGCTGCGGAAGTCCGCGGCGGCGTTGTGCACGGCGGCGACGGCCCGCCCGTAGCGCCCGGGGTAGCCGGCCACGTCGAACGCCGCCCGGCCGGGGGCGTAGGTGAAGAGCACCGCCGGACGCGGCCCCTCCTGGGCCGGCAGGACGCGAACGAGCCGGCCGTCGCGGCCCGGCACCGGCGTGGAGACGGCGACCCCCTTGCGCGCCAGGTGCTGCAGGACGTCCAGCTCGTAGCCGATGTCCGCGGCCGTGCGCCAGCCGGTGCGGTAGACGCGCAGCATGTACCGCGGCCCGTCCGTCTCCACCAGGTAGGTGTGGGTCAGGCTGGGGCTGTACAGGCGGCAGGCGCGCACGGCGCCGACGTCGTAGTCGGCGGCGACCCGGCGCCCCAGGGCGTCCCCGGAGAGGATGGTCATGGTCGCCGGGAACGGAGGGGGGCGGGTGCTCCGGTCGGCCCTCACAGCGACACGTCCTCTCCGCGCGCGCTCGCCGGCGTCACGCTCGCGCCCGCCGCCGGTCAGTGTGTCCGCCCCCCGGGAGGGAGCGTAGGGCCGGCAGCACCTCCCGGGCGAAGAGCGTGGCCAGGGCCAGCGCCGCGTCCGGGCCGGTCGCCCCGTCCCCGTTGAAGACGCAGCGCAGCTCGGCCGCGCCGGTGGCGGTGGCCAGGGCGGTGATCTGGGCCAGGCAGTCCGCCGGGTCGCCCGCCACCACCTCCTGGGAGCGGAGGCGCGCGGCGCCGGCGGGCGGTCGTCCCCGCTGGGCGGCGAGGGCCTGGCGCCGGCGCAGCAGATCGGGCAGGAGGCGCTCCAACCGCTCGGCCGCCCGCCGGGCGTCCGGGGCGATGCAGACGTGGCGGGTGAGCACCGGGCCGGGCAGGGCCGCGCCGGCGCCGTCCCCCGCCGCCCGCCGGTAGGTGGCGAGCTGCTCCGCCTCCGGCGGCTGCGGCGCCAGCAGCAGGGGCAGCCGCTCCGCGGCGGCGAAGCGCAGGGTGTCCGCGGACGTCCCGGCGACGAACAGCGGCGGGTGGGGCCGTTGCCACGGCGGCGGTCCGGCCGGCACGCCGTCGAGCGTCCAGAACCGCCCCCGGTGACGCACCTCCGGCTGCGCCCAGGCGCTGAGCAGCAGGTGGTAGCCCTCCTCGAACCGCTCGCGCAGGGCCGCGCCGTCCAGGGTCAGCCCCAGCCGGGCGTACGCCCGGGAGATCGTACCCCGCCCGATCCCGACGTCGATCCGGCCGCCGCTGAGGCGATCGAGCTGGGCCACCTCGGCGGCGACGAGCAGGGGGTGGTGCAGGGGCAGCACGATCACCGAGGTGCCCACCCGCAGCCGCTCGGTGCGGGCGAAGATCGCCGCCGCCAGGGGCAACGGCGAGGGGTACGGCAGGCCCCCGCGCTGGAAGTGGAGCTCGTTCAGCCAGACCCCGTCGTAGCCGAGCGCGTCGAGCGCCGCGAAGTGGCGCAGGAAGCGCCCCGGATCGGCGTCGGCGGCGTCGCGCTGCCAGCCGGTGACGGAGACGCGCATCGTCCCAAGCCTAGCGCCAGGGAATGGCCGCCCGCACGCCGGCGGCCGCCGGGCCGGGGCGCGCGGCCCGCCGCAGCCTGCGGCCGCCACCGGCGGGCCGCGCGCCCTCGCGGCGCCGTTGATGAA